>JAZLJM010000058.1:0-13866 GCA_045617805.1 Pseudobutyrivibrio sp. | reverse complement strand
CAAAGAGCAAGACCTTCTATGGAAGTATGAGGCTTATAGAGAAGGCGAAGAATTGCCATTTGACTAATGTAAATATGGAGGTCGTTTTACCGGCCTCCATAAAAAATAAAAATAATTTACACACTTAACTTGACAAACTCTATAATATTGGGTCACTAAACGAAGCATCCACTTTGCCTTATTATAGTTTTCTCTTTCTATGATTCCATACTTAGCCTTCACCTGCGCTATATTAAGACTACTTACCTTCATCCCGCCACTATGCTCAGCCACATACTTCTTAATCTCCTCATATGTAGCCTTGCTCTCCGCTCATCTCATCCATATCCAGCTTCACCCTCACATGATGTTTTGCCTCGCGAAGTTTGGACAAAAGACATACAGTCTCCACATGCATCGTATGCCCAAACTGATCCACCGCCACGCCCTTTATCAGCTCATACCCATTCTCGCAAAGATACTTCAAATCTCTCGCCAATGTCGCCGAATCACAGCTCACGTAGACAATCCGCTCTGGCTGCATCTTTATCATAGTTTCCAGGCACTTTTCATCGCAGCCCTTTCTAGGCGGGTCAACAACAATCACGTCAGGCGAAGTCATATTTTCATCAGCTGCAACTAAATAGCCCTCTTTTTCAAGAAGAGCTTTAGCGCCTCCTGCGTAAAATTCAGGGAGAACGATTTCTGCTTCTCCACAGAAAAATTTTGCATTGTTATATCCATTTTTATTGGCATTGCTTTTTGCATTTATGATTGCCTGAGGTACGACCTCAACACCGTAAACATTTTTTGCATGCGCAGCCAAAGAAAGAGAAATTGTTCCGATTCCACAGTACAAATCCCAGACATTTTCTTTTCCCGTAAGGTTTGCATATTCCAATGCTTTGCTATACAGTCGCTCCATCTGGTCATGATTAACCTGATAAAATGAATTAGCACTTATGTCAAAAGAAATCGTATCGCCCGAAGATAAAGTAATACTGTCCTCGATTGAGTCCTTCCCCCATAAGGTGATGGTTTCAAAACCCATAATCACATTATCTCTACGCGTATTAATATTTAAAACAATTGAAGTAATCTGCGAGCAAACCTTGAGAAGCTTTTCTATCAACAAATCTGCCTTTGGAAGCTTTTTGCCACATGCCACGATACAGACCATAGTTTGACCGCTAGCCTTTCCCTCGCGGATTAAAACATGGCGTATAAGCCCTTTTCCTGTACTCTCATCATATGCTTTTATTGCGTTTTCACGCATAAAAGCTAAAACAGCAGCCACAATTTTCATGCTCATTTCTGAACAAATCTTACAATCCTCAGATGGTACAATTCTGTGGCTTCTTGCTCCATAAAAGCCAGCGATAAGCTGACCATTTTTATCCACACCTACAGGTACCTGTGCCTTGTTGCGATATCTAAAGGGGTCTGTCATGCCAATAATCGGCTCCATGATTTTTTCCACAAAAGCTCTATCAAAGCCACCGATTTTGACTAAATTGCTTTTTACGACATTATCCTTTATTTCAAGCTGCTTATCATAGCTCACCTGCATAATCTGGCAACCGCCGCAAATTCTGGCATTCGGACACGGCGGTGTAACTCTAAAAGGTGAAGCCTCTATAATTTCTTTTACAGCCGCAAAGCAAAATGTCTTTTTCACCTTTGTAATAACGGCAGCCACCACATCACCAACTACTGCATCCTTAACAAAAACGGTCACACCATCAGTGTGACCTATTCCTGCGCCCTCCAAGGACATGTCTTCAATTTTTAATGTTACGACATCGTTCTTATTCATAAAAAATTCTTGCTCCAAAAACAATCTTCATCAAGTAAACCCTGATGCTACGCAATTCGTAAACCTTAGTGTTTAAACTTTTTCTAATTCATACTTGTTCTACGAATATTAGAATCTAACAAACGATTAAAGCCCTGCCATGACAAATTGTTCTCCTCGACATTCTCAAGCGATTCAAAAATTGTTTCCATCTTGGCATCGATATTGTCAGCAAAAGAAAGTGCAATAGCCTCTGCAATTGCAGGCTTTTTAGGAGAACCATACTCAAGCTCGCCATGATGCGAAAGCACACAGTGTAATAACTCCTTGCGCTTTACATCAGGAAAATCAGGTATATCATCAATTGCTCTGTCAATCATATTGGCACCAATCATGATATGTCCTAAAAGCTGGCCCTCATCAGTATAATCATTACGAGGAAAATCTGAAAGCTCCTTGACCTTTCCTATATCGTGAAAAATTGAAGCTGTCAAAAGTAAATCTCTATCTAAAAATGGATACTGCTTTGTGAAAAAATCGCAGTTTTTTGTAACAGAAAGTGTATGCTCTAAAAGTCCACCTGTAAATCCATGATGAACTGACTTTGCTGCAGAATGAGCTTTAAACTGCTCAACAAAAGCTTTATCATCTATGTAAAATTTTTGAAGTAATTTCTTCATATATGATGACTTAATTGAGTTGATTATAGAAACAAGCTCTGAGTACATCTGCTCAATATCCTTTTTTGAAGAAGGAATGTAATCAGATATCTCAAACTCGCCTGGATTTGCCTTGCGAAGTCTTTTGATATTAAACTGCAATGCACCATTCCAGCTAGTGATATCACCAGTTACAGTAATAAAATCAAGTTCATCGTAATCACTGATTCCCTCAGAATCAACGTCCCAGATTTTAGCATCGATGGTACCCGTCTTGTCGCAAAGAGTAAGCGACTCGAAAGCCTTTCCTGTCTTTGAAATTCCTTGTGTTTTCTTCTTGCACAAATATGTCTCTGTGCCTCTGTCTCCCTCTTTTAAGGTATTAATGTATTTCATAAATCTCCAATCTAAGCGCTTAGCGCCGCAGGGAATACAAAATCTTTTCTTCCCTACAAAAAATCTTATTTAATTATACGCAAATCCCTAGGTTTTATCAATGATTGGATATACTAAACTAATTTCCTGTGATATTATTATTTCTGACTAAATATTTAATTTTGGCACATCAATTTTTTATATACACACATTTTTACGAGGTTGTTATGAATTTAAAAGTTCTCAAAACATTAGAATACGACAAAATCATCGCACGTCTTGCTTCCCTTGCTTCAAGCGAAGCTGGCAAAGCTAAGTGTTTGTCGCTTTTACCAATAAATGACATAAAAGAAATTGAAATTTCGCAGGATGAAACAGCCTGTGCCTTTAACCGACTTGTCAAATTTTCAGATATTTCGTTAGCAGGTACAGTCGACCTTCGTCCTTCGCTTTCAAGGCTTGAGCTTGGCTCCGCACTTTCAATCGAGGAAATTTTATCTGTTGCATCTTTGCTAAAGGTCACTCAGCGAGCATGCACCTACGATAAACAGCAGGAAGAAGCTGATTCACTTTCTTTTTATTTTGAAAATCTCTCACCTGAGGTTTCGCTTTTGAAAGAAATCACACGTTGCATAATCGATGTCGACACAATCGCTGACGACGCGAGTCCTCAGCTTGCAGAAATTCGACGTGGTATGATTCGCACAAATGACAAAATAAAATCTATGATGAATCAAATGCTCAACAACACTACCACAAGAAGCTATCTTCAGGAGGCCGTTGTTACGATAAGAGGCGGACGTTACTGTCTTCCTGTTCGCAGTGACTACAAATCCCGCGTACCAGGTATGGTTCATGACCAGTCTTCCTCTGGTTCTACTTTTTTCATAGAGCCTATGCAGGTGGTTGACCTCAACAACGAATTACGCGAGCTCGAAGTCCGTGAGCAGGACGAGATTCAGGCAATTCTCGCAAATCTCAGCAATGCAATTGCAAATGTATCCGATGGAATCATCCGTAATTTCGAGCTACTTTCTCATATTGACTTTGCACTTTCAAAAGGACGCTTAGCGCTTGAATTAAACGCTTCAAAGCCAATTTTTAACACGGATGGAATAATAAAATTACGAGGTGCCCGTCACCCACTTTTAAATCCAAAAACCGTAGTCGCAACTGACATTGAGCTTGGAGATGACTACAACCTTTTACTCATCACCGGTCCAAATACAGGCGGTAAAACTGTATCTTTAAAAACCTGCGGACTTTTTACACTTATGGCTCAGGCAGGTCTTCATATTCCTGCAAAAGACAGAAGTGAAATAGCTGTTTTTGACGACATCTATGCCGATATCGGTGACGAGCAAAGCATCGAGCAGTCACTTTCCACATTTTCTTCTCATATGAAGAATATTGTCCACATTTTGGAGTGCATCGAAAGCGGAAGCTATTCACATGAAACAGAAGACCTCATCGAAAAAAATTCTTCTGACCTCAGGCATTCCAAGGTACTCCGCGGAACAAAGACAAGCTCTGGCGCTCCACAGTTTTTGATTCTTATCGATGAGCTCTGCGCTGGAACCGATCCCAAAGAAGGTGCCGCGCTTGCACAGTCCATCTTAAACAGACTTCATCTTCTCGATGTGCGCACGATGGCGACAACACACTACAGCGAGCTCAAAGCATTTGCACTTTCCACCTCAGGCGTTGAAAATGCATGCTGCGAATTTTCACTGGAAACACTTTCGCCAACCTACAGGCTAATTATCGGAATCCCAGGAAAATCAAATGCCTTTGCCATTTCCACAAAGCTTGGTATTCCCGCAGATTTGATTGAGGATGCCAAATCAAGACTTTCTTCAGATGACAAATCCTTTGAAGATTTAATGATTGAACTCGAGCGCAAAAAGCAACAGGTTCAAGAGGATGCGGCGAATGCAGCAAAAGACTTAGCTCTTGCAAAGCAACGTCTCGCAGAGGCCACTGCCAGAGAAACCAAAATCAAAGAACAACGCGACAAGCTTTTAAAGGAAGCCCACGAAGAAGCAGCCACAATTTTGCAGGAAGCCAAAGATTTAGCCGATTCTACAATCCGCGACTTCAACAAATATGGTGCCAACGCCTCAAACATTAAACAAATGGAAGCAAAACGACAGGCCGTAGGAAAATCCATCAACAGCTCTCGCAAAAATGCATCCAAAAATGAAGTCAAAAAGGAAAATACAAATATCCCAAAGGAGCTTCATATTGGCGACAAAGTAAAAGTGCTTTCAATGAACCTCGCGGGAACAGTCTGCTCGCTTCCTAACGGCAAAGGTGACCTAACCGTCCAAATGGGCATCATGAAATCAAACGTAAACATCCGCGACCTCATCAAGCTCGAGGAAGACGACCCATATGTTCCAAAAAAAGGTGCTAAAAACAAGCATATGTCCTATGGTGGAATCAATAAATCAGCAACAATCTCACCAGAAATAAACCTTTTAGGTTGCACAGTAGACGAAGGAATTGCAAAGCTTGAAAAATACCTCGACGATGCCTACATAAGTCATCTTTCCAGTGTCCGCGTAGTTCACGGCAAAGGAACCGGTGCCCTTCGAAAAGGTGTACATCAATACCTAAAGCGTTTAAGCACAGTTTCCGAATTCCACCTCGGCGAATTTGGCGAAGGTGATGCTGGTGTAACAATAGTTACTTTCAAATAATTTATTCCTGCTAACCAGTCGTCACTAAGGAAGACCAGCTTTCACACAAGAACAACATATTACACATAAAATATAGCACCCAAATACTTGGGTGCTATATTTAACAAAAGTCAAAATCAACAAAAATGATAGATAAATTCCCTTCATTTCACTTGTGGTTTTGACTTTTTTGTATTCAATTGTCTGAATTCAGCATTCAATTCACTACAATTTGCTTTGTACTTGCGCTTTTTATGCAAAAATACACACAATACTCTTTCTTACGCTTTGTGCATTTTTACTTTTTGAGATTTTTTATCTTTAGGATGTTCATTTACAAAAATTAGAGTACAAATCCTCAAGTTCTTCGCGCGTAATATTCAGAATTGTTCCGTGGCGCTTCTTCTGTTTGTCAAATGAATAATCTTCACTACTTAAAACACGCCATGAATTATTGACATTAGTGACATCTTCTATATCCGTTGTCACGAGCGGAAGATAACCCAAATCAGCTTGAAATCTGTCCATCATAATGCAATACTCAGGAATTTCTGAATCTGCCCAATCCTTTTTATTTAATACAAAAAGCTCAGGCCCCTCTAAATCTCCATTGTCCACCGCTTTTATTCCAAGCCCAGTAATATCGAGATTCAATTCATCAAGATCAAGAACCTTTTCCCAACTGTCCTTGTCCAAGAGATTTTTCGTCTTATGAATTCGAATACCACCATTTTTCTCCGCATTATCGCCATCCTTTGAGGCTGCATAATACGTGTCATCAATCTTCAAAATGGTAGTGTCGATAATTTCACGATTAACACCGTCTGGATCAGATTGATTATCAATCAAAAGCTTTGTCTTTGAAAAAGTCATAAAATCCTTTGTGGTAAAATAATAAATCGCATTAGGCTTTGATTTCATCTTCGTCTGTGGATTCATAATACTTGATGAAAAGAATACAACATATTCTCCCGTTTTTTCATCATATATCATCTCAGGAGCCCACGCCATACCGGCATTTTCTGGAGCTACAGGAAGCAATCTCGGCTCGCTCCAATTCACCAAATCATCAGATTCCCAAAGCACCAGATTCGAGCTTCCAGTTGTACTTGCATCATAGTATCCCTGCTCATTTTTGAACCAGCCACCTCTATGATAGATGCTCAAATCTGTTGCAATCAAATAAAAATGCTTTCTATCATGCGCTCTATATAAAAATGGATCGCGCACTCCCTTTTCCCCCACTGTGCTAATTAACACAGGCTGGCAATCGTTCAAATCCTTAAAATTTAAACCATCTTCACTAACAGAAAAATAAATCTGCTCACCATTTTCTGTCTGCTCACCAATAAAATGAGCAAATAAATATCCTGAATATTCCATTTCTTTCTCCCAAAATTTGCAGGTTTTTCTTACGCTTCTATAGCACAAAAAATATGTCTCACAGCTCCAATAGCATTGCAACAAATTTATCTCTTACACTTCTATAGCGCAGCAATAAATTTATCTCTTACGCCTTCAAAACTCTCGTCTACAAAGCCAAAATCCTTTTCCTTGTAATTCCACAAAGCACGTCCAATTCCATACTTTCTAAACACTGTATGAATATCCTCTAACCAACGAATTTTATCCTCATTGTCAGCCAAATCAATAACTCCATATTCTCCACAATAGAGAGCTACACCGTCTTTTTTTGCCTTTTCAATTGCTGGCTCAAAAATATTTTCAAAAAATCCTGGTCCAATTTCCTTGACTCCCTTTGCATAAATTGCACCAGACAAATCTACATCAAGACCATCCGTTGCAGCCTTATACTCATCAATCGATCTAGGATAACCAATTCTAAAATCGGCGGGCATATTTTCCACCCAATAAGCTCCCTGATGAGAAAATACCATCGGTTCATAGCAATGGAAATTGTATACAATCCTATCATCAACAGGAACATCTAAAAGTGGCACCGACAACACATTGTTATAGCAAACCCCACCAACAATGATATAAGCCTTTGGCGCAATCGAACGCACAAGCGCAATATACTTCTTCAAAACCTCATTCCAGGCGTCCTTTACTTCAGATAAAACAACCTCATTAAGCGGCTCAAATGCCACCTGTTCAGGATAATCCTTAAATCTATTAAGAATCTCTCTCCAAAGATTCATAAATCTGCCCTGCAATTCTTCATCATAAAAGAACTTCTTTCTATCCATATCCTTTTTCAATGGATCAAAAGAATAACCATAGCATTCGTGCAAATCAATAAGCATATTTAAACCATATTCCTCGCACCATGCTCGACAATTTTCAAGGTACTTAAACCCTGACTCAATAATATTCGCCTGCTCATCTTCAAGCACGTTATAATCTACAGGAACTCGCACATGATCAAACCCTAAGCTTGCAATATACTTTATATCCTCTTTGGTAATAAAGCTCTCAAAATGCTTTTCATCATACTTATCGAACTGCGAAATCCAGCCTCCCAAATTCACGCCCTTCAAAAATCCATCAAAACTCTTCATCATCTTGTCCTCCAAAATACATTTTCTTAATCTATTTCACAACTAGTGAAAACTGCTTTACTACCCGAAAATATACCCTCAAAATTACTCCACAAAAAATTGCAAATTTTTCTTTGTTTTATAATTCATTTTAAGCATTTCAACATGAGATAAAAAATCCTCATCATCAAAATATCTAGCACCACTTGGACAAGCCTTTATGCATGCCTGACACTTTATACAAGGTCCATTACACACCACAGAATCACTTGCATCAACAGACCCCATTGGACAAACCTTCGCACATATATTGCAATTCTTACACTTTGACTCATCCACCTTAGGCACAGCCTTTAAAAACTTTGCTGGCTGCCCATCCGCTTTGAGCGGAGTATAATACTTCTGAGGTGGAAGCTCGCCAGGCACACTAATTTCGCCCATTTCACCCTTTTTTATCTTATCTGCTATCTTAATAGCAAAAGCACCTATTTCATTCATATCCTCGTCATTTGGACGTCCACAGGCCAACTCATCTGAAAAACTATGTTCAGATACAACAGCCGCAGCCCCAACAATCTTCATGCCATTATCCTGCATCAAAAATACCTGCTCTGCTATCGCATCATCAAAATTTCTATTTCCATATGACGCCATACACACGCATAACGAATTATCGCCTTTAATATTTTCCTGAATAAAAGGCATTATCTTATTTGGAATCCTTCCAGCGTATACAGGTGTTCCCAACACCACCAAATCATCGCTCGAAAAAGACAATCCATTTTCCTTAACCAAAGCATCTCTTTGTGCCGGCAAAGTAAAATCCATTTCCACAATATCGCACTGTATTTCTTTTGCTATTGTATTTGCAAATCCCTGTACTATCTTTTTCACATTTCCACAAGGACTAAAATAACACAAACAAATTCTTTTAATCACCTCTAACACTCTCCACTCTAAAATCTTAAATAATTCGATAACTACTTTAAGTTATTTTTATCTTTTTTTCTATTGTTAAAACATACTATTTTATTTAATTTTTCTCACTATAATCACTAAAACACTAGCGAAACTTTCAAACACGTCACAATACATTCTACTGCGAACTTAAAAATCGAGTAGATGTGAAATTTCTACTCGACTGCCTGTGGCCACAGTTCACGAAGTGAAATTTCTAGAATAATTCTTAATACAAATTATCAGCAACACTCCTACACATTGAAGGTATTTAATACATATGATATTGTAAATTATAGAATAATAGATTATGTAACATTATAAATTCTTTCAATTAAAGGAATACATGATTCTGCTTGAATTAAGAAAACGCAATAATAAATCAATTAATATTTCGGATTCAGATTACAAAATCATCTCAAGCACGAAATAATATTCTACTATTAATTGAAATTTCAAAATCTGTAAAGCAAACAGAAAGCGAGAAAACCATGAAAAATAAGAAACTACTTTGGTATAACCTGGCGCTCATGGCTTTTACGGGCGTATGGGGATTTGGCAACATAATTAACGGATTTGCTACATACGGCGGCGTAAAAGCAATCATACCTTGGCTAGGCATACTTGCATTGTATTTTGTACCATATTCATTGATGGTTGGAGAATTGGGTGCAACTTTTCCTAATGATGGTGCCGGAGTAAGCTCATGGATAGGAAAAACAATAGGTCCTACCGCCGCATATATTGCTGGTTGGACCTATTGGGTAGTCCATATGCCATACATTTCTCAAAAACCATCTAAAATTATAATCGCCTTTGGTTGGGTTCTTTTCCGCAATAATAATGCACAAAATCTACCACCATATTTAATTGCATTAATTTCATTAACTATTTTTGCACTAGCAGTTGCACTTGCATTACGAGGAATAAGTTTCCTCAAAAAACTATCTACTATTGCTGGAACAGCTTCTTTTGTTCTGTCATTGTTGTATATTGTAATGATGTTTGCCTCAAAATCAATTGCCAAAATTCCATTTAACAACATTAGTTTGACTTTCAATTCATATAAACCAGAAATTAATCTACAGTTTTTTCTCAGCTTATCAATATTGATATTTGCAGTCGGTGGCTGTGAGAAAGTCTCTCCATATGTTAATCAAATGCGAAAACCTAACAAAGACTTTCCACTCGGTATGATTACACTAGCAATCATGACAGCAGTTAGTGCGCTATTAGGAACAATAGCTATGGGCATGATGTTTGATTCAAATAATATCCCAAATGACCTATTAACAAACGGCGGGTATTATGCTTTCCAAATGCTTGGACAACATTACGGCTTAGGAAATCTATTTGTTATTGTATTTGCAATATGTGAAATGATTACACAGTTTACCGTAATAATAATTAGCATAGATGCCCCACTAAAAATTTTACTTGATAACACTGATTCTAATTTTGTTCCCCAAAAACTATTAATCAAAAACAAAAATGGAATATATGTAAATGGTATAAAAATGATTAGCATAATAGTTGGAATTCTTATCATCGTCCCACTTTTAGGAATACGTGAAATGAATGAGTTAGTAAAATGGCTTGTGAAAATAAACTCGATATGTATGCCGCTCAGATACTTATGGGTTTTCATAGCATATATCGCACTAAAAAACTCTATATCTTCAAAAAATATAAATGCGAACTACCATTTTATCCAAAATAAAACCCTCGGCAAAATTGTTGGTGGATGGTGTTTCCTACTTACCGCAGCTTCATGCATAATGGGAATATATAGCCCAAATAAGTTCGAATTAGTAATAAATATTATTGTTCCACTATGTTTATTAGGATTAGGTGCTATTATGCCTTTGATTGCAAACAAACATCCTAAAAACTAATCTATATATTCTACTTACTGCTGCCTTCAGATTAGAGTAGATGTGATACTTCTACTCGCTTGCCTGAGGCCGCAGTTCACGAAGTTAAATTTTTCCTTACTACGTCCTTCAGATAAAAAAATCCCTCAGGAATATCTCCTGAGGGAAAATTGAAAGTCTTAAATTATACTAACTCAAGAACAACTTCCATAGCTGCATCACCCTTACGTGGTCCGATCTTAACGATACGTGTGTAACCACCCTTGCGATCAACATACTTTGGAGCGATCTCATCAAATACGAAGTTAGCCATATCAACTGACTTTGTCTCACGCTTGTTAGCGCCCTTAGCAGTTGGTGTATAAAGAACCTGCATCATCTGACGACGAGCATGAAGTCTTGAAGGGTTATCCTTCTTAATCTTCTTGTCAACTGTATCAAATACAGTTACTTTCTTACCATCAACAACTTCTTTAACTCTCTTACCATCTTTATCCTTGCGAGCTACCTTAGCCTGAACTGTAACTTCTTCGAAGTTATCCTTCTCTTTGATACCAAGAGTAATAATGTGCTCAGCAATCTTCTTTACTTCCTTAGCCTTAGCTTCAGTAGTAACGATCTTTCCATGATAAAGAAGCTCTGTAACCTGGTTACGAAGAAGAGCCTTTCTCTGTGATGAAGTTCTGCTTAATTTTCTGTACTTTGCCATTTCATTTCTCCTTATAACTGGCGTCGCCTGTGCTCTTTGGTCTTACCCTGCGACTAAATGATGGAATAGCAACCGCGTGCATGCTCTTTGGTCTTATTGCCGCAGCTAATATCCTGTTACTCTATAGAAATTAGTCTTCCATTAATTTAAGAGAAAGACCAAGTTCCTGTAATTTCTGCTCAACCTCTTCCATAGACTTACGACCAAGATTACGAACCTTCATCATATCATCTGGAGTCTTGTCGCAAAGCTCTGCAACAGTGTTGATACCTGCTCTCTTTAAGCAATTGAATGAACGAACAGAAAGCTCAAGCTCATCAATGCTCATTTCAAGAGTCTTACCTGTTGTATCATCTGGCTTCTCAGCAATAACGCTAAGATCCTGAGCTGCCTCAGAAAGATTAACAAACAAGTTCAAGTGCTCTGAAAGAACCTTTGCAGCTAAAGAAACTGCCTCATCTGGTCCCATTGCACCATTTGTATATACATCAAGTGTAAGCTTATCAAAATCAGTTACCTGACCTACACGAGTATCCTCTACCTTAAGATTTACACGCTCAACTGGTGTGTAAATAGAATCTACAGCAATAACACCAATAGGTGTCTCTGAAGTCTTGTTCTTCTCTGAAGAAACATAACCGCGATTCTTTGTGATAGTAAGCTCCATGTAAAGCTTGCAATCTGAGCCACCATTAAGATGTGCAATTACAAGATCAGGGTTAATAATCTCGATATCAGAATCTACCTGAATATCGCCAGCTGTAACTACGCCTTCACCCTCGAACTCGATATAAGCTACCTTAGGCTCATCAGAACTACTATTATTTCTAATAGCAAGCTCCTTAATATTCATGACGATTTCAGAAACGTCTTCCTTAACACCAGGAATAGCGCTAAATTCGTGAAGAACGCCTTCAATCTTTATCTGGCTAACTGCAGCACCTGGCAGAGATGAAAGCATAATTCTACGAAGAGAATTACCAAGAGTAGTACCATATCCTCTTTCAAGTGGTTCTACAACGAATCTGCCATATTTTCTGTCCTCAGAAATCTCACTGATTTCAATGTTTGGTTTTTCAAAATCGAACACTACATTGCCTCCTTAAATAATTTATAGACCAAAAAGTCAGACAACGTCTGACTATAATGCTCTGAGTCACACAATAAAATTTTAACAAATCACCCAGATACAAGCAAGCTTGTATCTGGGAGAAATCAGAAATCTTACTTAGAATATAACTCGACGATAAGCATCTCGTCTACTGGAACATCAATCTGCTCTCTGTTAGGAAGCTCCTTAACTGTTCCCTTAAGATTCTCAGCATCAACTTCAACCCAATCAGGAGTTGTTCTACCAGCTGTAACCTCAATAATGTCCTTGAATCTCTGAATATTCTTAGACTTTTCAACAACTTCGATAACGTCTCCAGCCTTTACAAGGTATGAAGGTACGTTTACAGGCTTACCATTTACAAGAAACATCTTGTGGTCAACAACCTGACGAGCTTCTTTTCTTGTACGAGCAAATCCCATACGGAATACTACGTTATCAAGACGGCTCTCAAGAATTGTCATAAGGTTTGAACCAGTCAAGCCTTTCATTCTATCAGCCTTCTCATAATAGTTACGGAATGGCTTCTCAAGTACGCCATAGATGAACTTAGCCTTCTGCTTTTCCTGAAGCTGAAGTGCGTACTCAGACTTCTTACCTCTTCCTCTATTCTTCTGTCTACGTGACTTTTTATCATATCCTAAAAATGTAGGATCCAAATCAAGAGATCTACATCTCTTAAGAACTGGTGTCTTATTAACTGCCATTAGATTTTCCTCCTAATTAGACTCTTCTACGCTTTGGTGGACGACATCCGTTATGTGGAACTGGTGTTACATCCTTAATTGAAAGAACCTGAATTCCGCATGCATCAATTGCTCTGATTGCTGCTTCTCTTCCTGAACCTGGTCCCTTAACGAATACATCTACTGTCTTCAAGCCATGAACTAATGCAGCCTTTGCTGCTGTCTCAGCTGCCATCTGTGCAGCATATGGAGTAGATTTCTTTGAACCTCTAAAACCAAGACCACCAGCACTTGCCCATGAGAGTGCATTACCCTGTGCATCTGTAATAGTTACGATTGTATTATTGAAAGATGCCTGAACATGTACCTGTCCGTGTTCAACGTTTTTCTTTACACGCTTTTTTGTTACTTTTTTTGCAACTTTAGCCATAGTTAAACTAACCTACTTTCTCTAAAAATATAAGTAAAAACAAATTTACTTAACCTAATTATTTCTTCTTGTTTGCTACTGTACGCTTTGGACCCTTACGAGTACGAGC
>JAZLJM010000057.1:0-112235 GCA_045617805.1 Pseudobutyrivibrio sp. | reverse complement strand
AATCGAATTAATCTTCATCAATATCGCTTTTCAGACCAGCACGGGTTGTGGTGGTCTTATTTTGATACCTTCTTTTCAACCTGTATAAATTTTTCAATGTTCTTTAATTTAGCCTTGACTTTTTATTTGCAGGCTATATATAAAAATTTGAATAATATATGTAATTCGAAAATCAAAATACAAAATCAGTTCAATTATGCAAGTATCTATTTATTATTGTTAAAAATAGGGACATCTAAATGAGTAAAATTGAAAAAGAAACAGATAGGACACAGAATATTTAGAAAATGGACTTAAAGACAGTGGGTGTAAGTGTAGTCTTCAAAAAACAAATGATGTATAATTAAAATAATTATAGTAGTTAGTGAGAAATATGTGATGTGGGGAATCCGTATTTCAATTAATTATTGAACTTAGAATTTAAGAAATAATGAGGGGAAGCTTTATTTCTTTATGGGTAGTATAAATTTGGAGGGGCTAATATGAGTGAATTAGGAATGACACCTCAGGAGATAGATACACTAGGTGAGATTGCCAATATCAGTATGGGTACGTCTGCGACTGCACTTAGTGCGCTTGTGAACAATTTGAAGGTGGATATTACAACACCAAATATTGAATTGATTCGAAAAAGTGATTCTCTTGATGATTATCAGGAGGTATGTACACTTGTACATATTAATTTTGTAAAGGGATTGTCAGGTAGTAATGTATTGATACTTCATGATGAGGATGTACTGAAAATTACTGATTTGATGCTTGGTGGTGATGGAAAGAACGCTACTGGTGAGGTTACAGAAATGCATATGAGTGCTGTTTCTGAAGCAATGAATCAGATGATGGGTTCAGCGTCAACATCATTATCAATGTTACTAAATAGAGATGTCGATATTTCGCCACCAAAGACAGATAATATCGATGTTGAATCGGTAAAGGTATTTGAAAAGTTATTTGTTTCAGAAGAAAAGGATTTTGTAAAGATTAAGTTTAAATTGAAAATTGGAGATGTAGTTGATTCAGTAATGGTTCAGTTATATCCAATTTCTTTTGCTAAAGATATGGTTTCATTATTTCAGAAGAAGTAAAAAATAAATTACGAGGAGCAGAGGCATGGACGAAAAAAAGGATACACTTCAGCAGCAAATCGCAAAAGCAAAAATCAAAATCATTTGTGCAGGTATCGAGGAAGCAATTTTACTTATCTTAGAACTTTATCTAATGATAAACACAAAAGGCCATTTTATTGCAATGGTTTTTGGTGTGCTATTTATGATAGCAGGAATATTTTTCCTTGTAAGTGGCATACTTGATGTGACGATGTACAACAAAGAGATTGAGACACAGAAGTATGAAGACATTTATAATGCACAAAAAGCTTCTTACATGGTAATTCGTAAGAGTTTTGATGAGATGGATCAGCGATTAAGGGTTATTGAAGAAAATAGTCAATTGCCTGCAGAGGAAATTATCACTGCTCAAAAAGCTGTAGCAAAGGTTCAGATTTCTAGAAATAAGGAAAATACCGACGCTTTAATGAATTCAAATGATGAGCTCATTAGTCAGCTTAGTGCAATAAAGGATCAGTTGAATGGCAGCAATAATGAGATGCTTCAGTCTCAGCAGAAGCTTTTGGATGAGACCAGAAAGGATATTCAAAAGAGAATTGCCCGTTTAACAAATCAGATTGCAAATATCGAAGTAAAAATTCAAAATGGTGTAACAGTTTCAGGACAAATGCCAGCAGCAATGCCAGTGGCACCTGTGATGAACGATTTTGATGATGATTTAGATTTAATGGATGATATCGAGGAAACAGCAGATTCTAGCCTTGATATTGATGTTCCAATGGAAGAAGCTGATGATCTTTCAATGGATAGCAGTTTAGAGACTGATATTTCACTTGAAGAGCCAGTGGAAATGCCAAGTGAAGATTTAGATCTTGGTATTAGTATGGATGAGGTCGTAGAAGAGCCATCAACTGGTGATGTAGGTGATATTTCTGGATTGGATCTTGATATTGCAACAGAAGATATTTCTGTTCCAGCACCTCAAGAAGAGCCAGTTATGGAAGCCGCAGAGCCAGAGCTTGATTTAGAGCCTATGGCAGAGGATATAGCACTTGAAGAGTCAATAGCAGAGCCTGAAGTTGCTGCAGAAGAGCCTGCACCGGTTGAGGAGCCAGTAATTGAAGAGCCTGCACCGGTTGAGGAACCAGCAGTTGAAGAAGCTGCACCAGTTGAGGAACCAGTTTTAGCAGAGGAGCCTGCACCAGTAGAAGAAGAACCAGCTCCAGAGCCAGAATCAGTTGCTCCAGTAGAGATTCCTGATGTTGGAATTGATTTATCAGATCCAAACAGAGTAATGAGTCCAGAAGAAATTGAAAAACTATTTGCTAGCATATAAGTTGATAAATAACCTCAGAAGTCATTTCTGAGGTTATTTTTAAAAAAATAAAAAAAAGACTTGCAAAAATAAATTTCTTGCTATATAATCAAATACGTTGTTGAGGCAACCAACTAAATAAGCGCGATTAGCTCAGCTGGCAGAGCACCTGACTCTTAATCAGGGTGTCCAGGGTTCGAACCCCTGATCGCGCACTTAATAAAAGTATCGATTCTGAGGACACATGAGCCCGGGGTTGGTGCTTTTTTGTTATATAAAAATAAAATATTTTACTGTAAACAAACTTTTTGAATTTTCTTAGTGAACGATATGATTGAAAATACGAGTATGGATAGTGCAAACTATAGTTTTTGGGCATTCTTACACAAGAAGAAGGCAGGGCAATTATATTGCAAAGCCTTCCTGGTGTAGAAAATAGATGAAATTATCTTGAAAATATGACTTTACATATTGGATTTCCGAGAGAAGAGAATTTTTCTTCGTATTCGGTCATGATATTTCCTTTGTTTAGGGTTTCATCATGGTGTAAATCATAGGTATGAGCATCAATATGCCAAGGAGTAGTGTTTTTGATTTCTTCTAGTGAGAAATCAAAAAGCTGATTATTGTCTGTTTTGAATTCAATATGGCCGTTTGTGGCTAAGATTGTATTGTAACGTCCAAGGAAGGTAGATGAAGTAAGTCTTCTTTTGGCATGTCTGTCCTTTGGCCACGGATCAGAGAAATTGAGGTATATCTGATCAACTTCGTTTTTATCAAAGATTGTTTCGATTTCGGCTGCATCAAAGCAGATGAAGCGAAGATTAGGAATATCAAGCTCTTCGACTTTTTGAACAGCTCTGAGTAAGACAGAGTTGTATCGCTCAATTCCTATGTAATTGATAGAAGGATTATTTTGAGCTAATTTAGTGAGAAACTGGCCTTTTCCCATGCCAATTTCGATGTGTAAAGGATTTGTATTGGAAAATACCTGTGTTTTCCAATTTCCCTTGAATTCAGCGGGTTCATTGATGCAATAAGGTGAATTAGAGATAACATCCTTTGCACCTGGAATATTTCTTAAACGCATATAACTGTACCTTTCGTTTTCGTGAATTTCATAAACATATTACATTATTTTTAAAAAAAACAAAAGTTTATTATTGCGTGAAAACAAAATGTGTAGGTATACTATAGAGGTACGTTTAGAAAAGAGAAGAGAATTATGAAGAAAAAATTAATAAAACGAATTGCCATATTTTTGTGTGCAGCAACTGTTCTAACGCAGGGATTTGCAGGAATGCAGATACATGCTGCAGAGTATTGGCCAGATGGTGTATCTGTTGAATCTCAATCAGCAGTTATTATGGAAGAAGAGACAGGGACGATTCTTTATTCAAAGAATATGGATAATGATTATTATCCCGCTAGTATTACCAAGATAATGACGGCTTTGGTAGTTCTTGAAAATTGTGATATCAGTGAAAAGCTTACATTTTCAGAAGAAGCTGTATATTTAAATGAGGGTGATACATCTCACATTGCACGAAATGTCGGCGAAGAGATGACAGTCGAAGAAACTTTATATGGAATGATGCTTGAATCGGCAAATGAGTGTGCATGGGCTCTTGGTGAGCATGTAGCAGGCGATATGGATTCCTTTGTTAAGATGATGAATGAAAAGGCAAAGGAGCTTGGCTGTACAAATACGCATTTTAATAATCCAAATGGTTTGCCGGATGATCAGCATTATACGACAGCACATGATATGGCTTTGATTTCACGTGCGGCATATGCAATACCGAAGTTTAAAGAAATAGTTGGAACAAAGAGATATACAATTCCGCCAACAAATAAGCATTCAGATCCGACATATTTGAATAATCATCATAATATGCTTTCATATTATACGACAGATGAGTATTTGTATGATTACTGTACAGGTGGAAAAACAGGTTATACAACAGTAGCAAATTCTACACTTGTTACATATGCTGAAAAGGACGGAATGACACTTGTTTGTGTTGTAATGAATGTAAGGTCACCAGGACAGTATCTTGATACAAGAAGGCTTTTTGATTACTGTTTTGATAATTTTGCTATGTATAATGTCTCTGAGCATACATCTATAGCAGAAAGTGATTCAAATGTAACAGGCTTACTCAGTGAGAATATTGATTTAATTAAAATTGATAAGGATGACCGTATTGTATTGCCAAAAACTGCAAGCTTCTTAGATGCAAAGTCTAAGGTAAGTAGCTGTAAAGATGATAAAGATGATTCTGTAGTAGGAAAGATATCTTATAACTATGCAGATAGAGAAGTTGGTACTGCAAGACTTCATTTTTCAAAGGTAAATAAATCAAGCTATCCATTTGATAATATACCTGAAAAGCTTGGTGGAAGCGGCAAAGAGTATATCAGGATTGATTATATTAAAATTGGTTTAGTTTTGCTTGGAATTATCGTAATTGTACTTATTGTTTTATACATTAAGAGTAAGGAATTAGATATAATTCGTTTTAAGCTTCGTGTTTCACAGCGACATCCCAAAAAGGAGAAAAGTTTACTTCCTACAGTAGGAGATAGACGAGCTAAGAGAAGAAGAAGACGTAAATAGAATTGTAATTGTGATAAAACTGTTTAAAAAATGTGTATAAAGACTGTAGAAGTCGGAAATAACAAGTAAATAGACAAAAATAAAATAAAAACGACAGGTTTGTATATAAAACCTGTCGTTTTGTTATTTTTCAGACATAGATTAAAATGTATCATACTAACTGACAATTTATCTATTTATCAGACTATTTATCAAAATTTCTAATTGTTGTTTATTGTTTGTAAAAAATAGTAATCCATTTGAAGTGTTCATAATAGTGATAACTTTTTCAGAAAAGGTATCTGATTTGGAAATGATT
Source organism: Pseudobutyrivibrio sp. (assembly GCA_045617805.1). Taxonomy (GTDB): domain Bacteria; phylum Bacillota; class Clostridia; order Lachnospirales; family Lachnospiraceae; genus Pseudobutyrivibrio. The sequence goes on along the minus strand of JAZLJM010000057.1, from coordinate 106,935 downwards.
TCATATAAATAGTCTTTATAGGTTGGGTTAGTTTCTAAAAAAAGAGTTTCATATTCTTCAAAAGGTTTAATAATTGCACAGGTCTTTTTAAGGAGATATGAAATTTCCCTATCCTGGGATAATTGTGACTCAGTTTTATTTATAATGAAATATCCTTTTTCATCTTTTGGCATATTAAGAGATTTAACAGCTCTTTGAACCTGCTTTGTCAAACTGTCACTTGCAGGATAAAGAGATTGGAAATATTTCAAAAAATCTGAAGCAGTCTTGAAATGTGCATTGGTGCCTTTTTCCAAAACCTCAGTCATAAGTATTCTTCGGATAATATTCTCACACTCAACTCTAGAAGGATTTTTCTTAAGTGCTGATTTGTTTGTTTCGTTCATAACGACCTCCAAAAGACAAAAAATAATAAAATACGACAAAAAAATAATCGATAGAAATATTATAGGACAAAAAATAGCGAAAAACAAGACAACGGAATAATTGACTTTAGAAGGATAGAATGGGATAATATTTATAAAAAGTTACCTCTGCACGGATAAGGGAGTGGAAGAAAATGGAAACACTATTTTCAAGAGATGAAAAAAAACAGTATCAGCTTGAGCAGATACATGAGTTGGTTGAAAAGAACAATGGACTTGTAAGAGCAGCAGAAATTGATGCTTTAGGTGTTGATTATCGAAGAGTACTTGCTTTTGTAGAGGAAGGATATCTGATTCGAGTTAAAAGTGGATATTACACAACAAAGTATTATGAGTGTACCGAAGATGAATGGATACTAAAGCTTTATGGTGTTGATGGAATTTTAACTATGGAAAGTGCACTTTATGTATATGGATATTTGAAGGACAGACCATATAAGTGGAGCATTGCTATAGATAAAAATACCAGTAAATCGCGATTTAAAATCGATTATCCGATAGTGGAGCCATTCTATACGGCACCAGAGGTTGTAAATCTTGGCGTAAAGGAGACAGATTTTGCTGGCGGGCAAATGAAGATATATTCCAAGGAGCGACTGATATGTGATGTTTTAAAATATCAGGAAAAAATGGATCGAGAGGATTTCAAAAAAGCAGTACTGGGATACATAATGGATGATGATAAGGATATTGCAGCTTTGATGGATTACGCAAAGCAAAGAAAGGTCCTTAAAAAGGTTCAAACAATGATAGGTGTGTGGCTCTAATGATTACAAAAGCTTTGGTAAAGACGAAATCTGAAGAATTGAATATTTCTTTTTCAAATCTTCTGTCTGCTGCAGTTTGTGAGACAGTAATTGAAATCATATCAAAGAGTAGATATGGCCAGGATTTGTATTTAATGAATTCCTCTGATTTTGAAGAGGAGTCCATAAGAAATCTCAGTATTTCAAAGATAAAATACGAGTATTCTATTGACGTTGATGGTAAGATGCTGGTTCTTTATCTTAGAGATATTTTAAAAGAGATTCTTGCAAAGGCGGCGCTTGATTCACTTGCAATTACAGGCTACGTCGAAGAAAATGAAATCCGCCTGAAGGTAACAGTTGATGATATGTATATTCCAATCAGTGTTTGCCTGCATAAGATTTCAGATATTAGCATTGAAATAAAGGATGCTTCAATTTCGTTTATTTTAGATGAGAATATTAAAATAGCATATAAGGATAATCCAAAAGAGGAAGCTCTTGCGAAAAATCTGGCTGAGATATTAGAAAAGCTTGAGCTGATAAATGATATGGATATCTACCTGAATACGTATGAGATTTTGAAAAAATATCCATTAAGTGGAAGAAAAGTAAAAGAGTATCTGGATGGTTTTCTTGCAAAAAAGAATATCATAGCAGATGAAAAGAGAATGAATCTTTTTGTTTCATATAGAGATAATACATATATGAAAAAGAAGTGGAAAGTCCTATTACGACAAAAAAAGAAGTCTGAACCAACGTGGACAGACTTAATGGATTGTCTTTTGAAGTTTATCGGACCAATTTGGGAAACGGTTCAATCGGGTTATATTTTTATGGGAGACTGGATGCCTCAATTATCCAGATTTTTGGATTAAGTATTTAACAGGTAAAGTTATTCTTTAAAACAGAAAAAACTGACATATAATATGCTTCTCTATCTTTGATAGCAAAGAATTGTTGTTCCTTTGAAACAACAGAGAGTTCTTCGATGATTGACATATCAAAGAGCTGTGTTGAACATTTTGAATAGAAATTTTCTTTGCTGGTGTTACGAGTAACGATGCATTTTCCTAAAGCAGAAAGACAGTGCTTTGAGTAAATTGCGCACACAGCATCATTTAGCTCGTGAACTAAGTCAAAGGATGTTACATCATAGTCCTTTGAATTTTCAAAGAGATAGTTTGCAACCAAAGGATCAAGAAATGGTGTGTCAATTGACATAAAAAATGCTTTTTCCTCTTTTACCATAGAAAGAGCAGAAAGGATACCACCAATTGGACCAGCATTTCTGAGCATATCAGGAATTTCGATAGCATTGAGATTGAGGGCAGCATAGTCGCCTCTTTTATTTACAGAAAGATACACTTTGTTAAAATGATTACTGAATTTATCAATGATATATTCAACTAAAGTCTTGTCTTTGAAGGGTAAAAGAGCCTTGTCAGTGCCCATACGAGAGCTGTCTCCTCCACAAAGAATTACCATAGCTTTATCCATATATGCCTCCTACAAAGGTGTTACAATTTGAAAATATTATAAGATATTTTATTTAAAAAAGAAAAGGATATTTGAATTATAATTAATCTGTTTAAAAATAAGGATATTTGAATTATACTTTAAAGAAAAATCAAGGTATTAGATATGGGAAAAATTTATTGTATTATAGGCAAAAGTTCAACAGGAAAAGACACGATATATAAATTGCTTTTGGCTAGAGAAGATTTGAAATTACAGACGATAGTTTCATATACAACACGACCAATTCGCAGCAAAGAGGTTCCAGGCGAAGAATACAATTTTGTATCAATTGAGGAAAAGGATGCTTTGCTTGAAGAGGGAAAGGTAATTGAAATCAGAAAATATGATACAGTTTATGGCCCATGGTTTTATTTTACGGTAGATGATGGCAATGTGAAGCTTGATGAGAATGATTATATTCTCATTGGAACAATAGAAAGCTTTGAAAAGCTCAAGGAATATTATGGTGAAAATATCATTCCGATTTATATTGAAGTAGATGATGGTATGCGATTAGAGCGAGCTTTGAAGCGTGAAAGAAAGCAGAGTGAGCCGAAATACGAGGAAATGTGTCGTAGATTTCTTGCTGATCAGGCAGATTTTTCTCAGGAAAAGCTTGAAAAGGCAGGAATAAATAATATTTTTGTCAATAATGAGGATCGTGAGGAGACTTGCGAGAGAATAGCACAGTTTATTAAAGCACACTAAGGAGTGTTTTATGGATATTAAGATTAATGAACTAACGCCAACTCAAAATGTTGAAGCAGCTTCGACAAAGCCGGTTACTGACCAGGGCTTTAAATTCACTTTGGCTAGTGCAATTGATGATGCACAGCTCCAGCAGAAGCTGACAAATCTTTTAAACGATATTACAACTCAGGGAAAGCTTTTGTCTGAGCATATGGATATCAGAGATTTGAAGCGTTACAGAGGGCTGGTAAAAGAATTTTTAAATGAGACGGTTAATCGTTCTCACAAATTTTCGAGAGAGAATTTCTTGGATAGACGTGGAAGACATAGAGTTTACGGCATGATTAAGCTTGTGGATGAAAAAATGGACGAGCTTGCTACCGCACTTGTGCAGGATGAGAAGGACCATATTGATATTTTGAATCGAGTAGATGAAATCAAGGGGTTGCTTCTTGATATTACGACTTAAAGGTTAGGAAATGTTATGAATTTTGCTGAAATAATAGGTCAGGAAGATGTCAAAAGTTTATTAAAGAATGCGATAAAATCAGGAAATACTTCTCATGCCTATATTTTTAGCGGAGAAAGCGGTTCGGGGAAGATGATGCTAGCAGAAGCTTTTGCTTCTATGCTTCTTTGTGAAAATCCATCAAATGAGGATTCCTGTGGACAGTGTCATTCCTGTAAGCAGGCTATAGGGCGCAATAATCCTGATATTATCTACATTACGCATGATGAGGATAAGAAAAATATCGGTGTAGACATCATTCGTGAAAAGATAAATAATGACATTATTTTAAAGCCATATGCCAGTAAGTATAAGGTATATATAGTTGATGAAGCTGAGAGAATGAATCCGCAGGCACAAAATGCTTTGTTGAAAACTATCGAAGAGCCGCCAGCGTATGCAGTTCTTATTTTGCTGACAAGCAATCATAATGCACTTTTGCAGACAATTTTGTCGCGATGTGTAACAGTTCAGATGAAGCCAATAGGCAAAAATCTGATAAAAAGCTATCTGCAGGAAAAGCTTAAGATTGTCGACTATCAGGCAGAAATAGTTGCTTCTTTTGCACAAGGCAATTTAGGAAAAGCCATTGAGTTGTCGCAAAGTGAAGAATTCAATCAGATGAAGACAGATGTGCTTCGTCTTGTTAAAAAGGTTTCAAATATAGAGGAGTATGAGATTTCTGAGGAAATAAAGCTTTTTGAGACATATAAGCTTAAAATGAATGAAATCCTGGATTTGATAGTTCTTTGGTTTAGAGATGTGTTATTATATAAGTCGACACGCAATGAAAGCTTTTTGTTGTTTAAGGATGATTTTTTTGATATCAAGCAACAGGCTTTAAATACAAGCTATAATGGTATAAATGAAATTTTGGCTGCTATTGATCTGGCGAGAAAGAGATTAGAGTCAAATGTAAATTTTGATTTGACGATGCAGCTTTTGATAGAAGGAATGAAGGAGAATAGTAAATGATAAAGGTAATCGGTGTTCGTTTTAGAAATGGAGGTAAGGTATATTACTTTGATCCAGCGGGCGTTGAGTTTAAACGTGATGATAGAGCGATTGTTGAGACAGTTCGTGGTGTAGAGATTGGTACAGTTCTTTTAGTAGATAAAGAGATTTCTGATGATGAGGTTCCAGGTCCAATCAAAAAGATTATCAGAAAAGCTACTGAAGAAGATATTAATAAAGCAAAGAAAAATATTGAAAAAGAAAAAGATGCATTTAAAATTTGCGAAGAAAAGATTGCAAAGCGTGAGCTTGAAATGAAGCTCGTTGGCGCTGAGTATACTTTTGATAATAATAAGCTGATTTTTTATTTTACAGCAGATGGACGAATTGATTTTAGAGAGCTTGTAAAGGATCTTGCAGCAGTATTCCATACTAGAATCGAGCTTAGACAGATTGGTGTCCGTGATGAGACAAAGCTTATGGGTGGTATTGGAATTTGTGGAAGAGAGCTTTGCTGTAAGAGCTATTTGGCTGATTTTGTTCCAGTATCAATCAAGATGGCTAAGGAGCAGAACCTTTCCTTGAATCCAACAAAAATCTCTGGTTTGTGCGGTCGTCTTATGTGTTGCCTTAAAAATGAGCAGGAGACATACGAGTACTTAAATAGCAGATTGCCTGGATTAAATGATACAGTTACTTGCCCTGATGGAAGTAAGGGTGTTGTTACAAATGTAAATGTACTTCGCCAGATTGTACGTGTCGTTGTTGAAGAGGGCGACACAAAGGAAGCACATGATTATCCAGTAGATCAGCTTAAGTTTAAGCCTAGAAAACGTAAGGTTCAGATATCAAAGGAAGAAGCAAAGGAATTGAAGGCTTTGGAGGATAACTAATGGAGAGCTTAGTTCATTCAGATGAGCGTATAGATGATCTTTGTAGAAATGGTTATAAAATTATTCAGCATCCTGACAAATTCTGTTTTGGCATGGATGCTGTCTTATTATCTAGTTTTGCGACAGCAAAAGAGGGAGAAGTTGTCGTTGACCTAGGTACAGGGACAGGAATAATCCCAATTTTGATGGAGGCTAAGACAGATGCTTCTCACCTGATTGGTGTCGAAATTCAGCCAGAAAGTGTAGATATGGCATCGCGCTCGGTTTGTTTAAACCATCTTGAAACAAAGATTGAGATAATCGAAGCAGATATAAAAGATGCTGCAGCAAAGCTTGGGGCAGGAAAATTTGATGTCGTAACAAGTAATCCGCCTTATATGACAAATCATCATGGATTAAAGAATCCAAATGATGCAAAGGCAATAGCAAGACATGAGCTTTTATGTTCCTTAGAGGATGTGATTGCTACGACGGCAAAGCTATTAAAGCCAAGGGGCAGATGTTATTTTGTTCATAGACCTTTTAGACTTGTTGAGATATTGACTTTGATGCGGCAGTACAAAATTGAGCCTAAAAGGATGCAGCTAGTTTATCCATACATAGATAAAGCACCTAATATGGTTTTAATTGAAGGTGTACGAGGTGGCAAAAGTCAGCTTACAGTTGAAAAACCGCTTATCGTCTATGAAAAGCCAGGTGAATATACAAACGAAATCCTGGAAATATATGGTAATGAATTTCTATAAAATCTAAGAATTTTTGACAGACTGGAGAAAAATATGTCAGGAACATTGTATTTATGCGCAACACCAATAGGAAATCTTGAAGATATTACCTTTAGAGTTCTTCGTACTTTAAAAGAGGTGGACTTAATTGCAGCAGAGGATACCAGAAATTCCATAAAACTTCTTAATCATTTTGAGATAGATACGCCTATGACAAGCTATCATGAGTTTAATAAGATAGAAAAGGCGCAGACTCTTTTAAATAAGCTTGAAGAAGGTGAAAATATTGCATTAATTACAGACGCTGGAACGCCTGGAATATCAGACCCTGGTGAAGAGTTAGTGGCTATGTGCTTTGAAAGAGGAATAAATGTCACATCGCTTCCTGGTGCAGCAGCATGTATTACTGCAGTAACGATGTCAGGTCAGGCTTGTAGAAGATTTGCTTTTGAGGCATTTTTGCCGAAGGATAAGAAGGACAGACGTCGAGTTATTGAAGAAATCAAGAATGAAACAAGAACAATAATAATCTACGAAGCGCCACATCATTTAATTGCGACATTAAAGGAATTGTATGAGGCGCTTGGTGATAGAGATATTACACTTTGTCGTGAATTGACAAAAAAATACGAAGAAAAAGAAAAGACGACATTAAAGACAGCTCTTGAGATATACGAAGAAAAAGAGCCTAGAGGTGAGTATGTACTTGTAATTGCTGGAAAGTCAAAGGCCGAGGTGCTTGAAGAGGCGCGAGCAGCGTTTGAAGAGCTTTCTATTGAGGAGCATGTTCAGATGTATCTAGACAAGGGTATGGATAAAAAGGAAGCAATGAAGGCAGTTGCAAAGGAAAGAGGCGTAAGTAAAAGGGATATATATAATGCATTAATTTAATTGCGTCAGATAAATCAATGAGATTGCAATAAAAAGGGGGATTTTTATGGATGACAAGATTCAAAAACTAAAAGAGATGATTGAAGAAGCATCTAATATCGTTTTTTTTGGTGGAGCAGGAGTATCAACAGAAAGTGGAATTCCTGATTTTCGTAGTAAGGACGGCCTGTATAATCAGCATGATGTTCAATTTGATAAATATCAGCCAGAATATTTGCTCAGTCATAGCTGTTTAGTCAGAGATTCAAAGGTATACTATGAATTCCACAGACAGAAGATGGACACTAGAGCAATTGAGCCAAATGCCGCTCATTTTTATCTTGCAAAGCTTGAAGAAACAGGAAAACTAAAGGGTATTGTCACACAAAACATTGATGGTCTACATCAAAAGGCTGGTAGCAGTAAGGTTTATGAAATCCATGGTAGTGCTCTTAGAAATTATTGTATGAGCTGTGGTAAGGAATATCCAGAGGACTACATATTTGAGTCAAAAGAGCCAATTCCAATGTGTAGCTGTGGAGGAAATATTCGTCCAGATATTACACTTTATGAGGAGGCCTTGCCAGATTGGGAGGTTGAGCATGCGATTAAGGCAATTTCTGCAGCAGACCTTATGATTATTGGCGGCACATCGCTTAGTGTTTATCCAGCAGCTTCTTTTATAAATTATTATAAAGGAAACAAGGTAGTGGTTATTAATCGTGATTCCCTAAATCTTTCTGGAAAGTGGGAGACGCTTATGATACAGGAAAGTATAGGTGAGGTCTTTACAAAACTGGCAGAGTTGCAGGGAATTGATATAAAATAAAGTTCTTTGATGTGAGATTCATATTTTTTCGTGAAAAAACGGAATTTACCATTGATAATACTTGCAATCCGTGTTAATATTCTTTCTTGTGGTATAAAATTTATTATATCCTTGCTCTGCCAAGAGGCGGGGCCTATAGACCAAAAGGAGGTATAAAGCATGAACAAGTATGAATTAGCACTCGTTGTAAATGCAAAGATCGAAGACGATGTTAGAACTGCCACAGTTGAAAAGGCAAAGGAGTATATTACTCGTTTCGGTGGTCAGATCTCAGACGTTGATGATTGGGGCAAGAAGAAGCTTGCTTACGACATTCAGAAGATGAGTGAAGGTTATTACTACTTCATCCATTTTGATGCTGAGAACACAGTTCCAGCTCAGGTTGAAGAGAATGTCCGTATCATGGACAACGTTCTTCGTTTCTTATGCGTTAGAGCTGACGAGGCTTAATTGTATAGGATTAAGGAGATTAAATTATGAATAAAGTAATTCTTATGGGACGTTTAACAAGGGATCCAGAGGTTCGTTATGGTGGTCCCAACAATAATGCAGTAGCACGTTTTTCACTTGCTGTAGATCGTAGATTTAAGCGCGAGGGAGATGAGCAGACTGCAGATTTCATCAATTGCGTTGCATTTGGTAAGACTGGTGAGTTTATTGAGAAGTATTTCCACAAGGGAAGCAAGGCTGTTGTAGAAGGACGTATTCAGACAGGTTCTTATACAAATAAGGAAGGTCAGAAGGTTTACACAACAGATGTTGTTTGTGAGCAGGTTGAGTTCGCTGAGAGCAAGAATGCTTCAGGAAGCACTGGTTCATTTACACCTAATGCAGAGCCATCAGATGGTTTCATGAATATCGCAGATGGAATCGAGGAAGAGTTACCATTTAACTAAACATTAGGAGGTTAAATCATGGCTTTTAATAAGACTGCAGCAGATGGTCAGCAGAGAAGAAGACCTATGCATAGAAGAAAAAAAGTATGTGTATTCTGTGGTAAAGATAATACTATCGATTACAAGGATACAGCAAAGCTTAAGAAGTACGTATCTGAGCGTGGTAAGATTCTTCCACGTCGTATTACAGGTACATGTGCAAAGCACCAGAGAGCTCTTACAGTAGCTATCAAGCGTGCTCGTCACGTAGCTCTTATGCCATACGTACAGGATTAATTCCAGTATTAGTAAGGCTTAGCGACGTAGGTGTTTGGTGTATGAATGCAATTTGAACACAAAATTGTAGTTTATAATTACATTTAATTACCGATAATTACGTGTTAGAAAAGATATAAAAGCTTATAGAGGCACTTTCTAGAAGAAATTCTAGAGAGTGTCTTTTTTTATTTTCTCCTTTAAAAACTGTTGTCATTGTCTAAATAAAAACAGGAGGAAAAAAGCAAATGGCAACAAAAAATGCACGACCTTTTGATAGGGAAGTGAGACATGAGGTTGTAAAACATCCTCAAAAGTTCATCAGATTCAAAGATGGACCCAAATTATATTGCATTTGTCAGACTAAATTTGAAAAGTTAGCCTGGGATGCAAATGCAGTATATAAGGTTGAGAAAGTTTGTCTGGTCAACATTGAAATCTTTGAAGAGTACTTAGAAACATTTCGTGTGGTTAAAGGGAGAGATTATTATGTGTAAAGTTATATCTATAGCTAATCAAAAGGGTGGAGTTGGTAAGACGACAACCATTGTCAATTTAGGAATTGGTCTTGCAAGTGAAGGAAAAAAAGTTCTTCTCATTGAGAGACAGAAACGTAAACAGGAATCTGAGATGCGATTAGATGAGATGGGGTATGCAGAGCTTATTCGTGAGATCATTGACCTTGATTCTTTGTTAGCAGATTTTCCTCACGACAAAGATTTTATCATGGGGATATATGACCTGATTCTTGAGACAGTTCTTTGCAAGAGTGACACAATTGTTGTTGCCAGCAACAAGTACTCAACGAACTTTGTCAGAGCTAAACTCTTAAAGCTCAATATGTTTCACATTCAGTATGTAATGGATTGCTGGAAAAAGAATACAGATTGACAAGTACGCAATGCGTTTATTATAATGAAACCAGATACAAGTACGCAATGCGTTAGAAAAGGAGGCGGCTTATGAGGGATGATTATATACTTGAGATCGAAGGAATGAATCTCAATATCGAATATGACAAAACAAATGAAGAGAAGAAACCAACCGGCAAGAGACTTACAGCTTATGCGATTAAAGCTGTTCGTGAGCAGTCCGGTATGAATCGTAAGGATTTTGCTGATTGGCTCGGCATTCCTTACAGAACGATTTCTGATTGGGAACATGGCGAGAGACAGATGCCAGATTACGTTCTTAGACTTATTGCTTATAAAGTGCGCATGGAGTGCTTAGAGAAAGAGGTGTGATTAGTATGCTGGCACTTAAATTACTACTAAGATTGATGCTATTTCCTGTATGGTTGATTTTGACATTCCTTACAGTTTTCACATCACTGATTTCAAAGGTTGGAAACCTTGTAATGGGACTTTTCTATTTATATATTTTGATTGTAGCCTGCATCATTATCGTAGAGCACGCATGGCTGCAGCTGGCGATAGTAATGGGAATCTCTTTTGCCGTGTTTCTGGTTCACTTCGGAGCACTCGCAGCATTTGAAATGTTCGCCTCAGCAAAAAACAAGCTTCTTGATGTCATTGCATAATGAATATGCCCACGGAATTGCCACGTAGTTTTGTTTTGGGCAGCTATGTGGCTTTTTTATAGAAAACAATTATAGTAGTACATATGAAAAAATAGGTTGGGAGGAAACATGGATAACTTTTTTAAAGAACCATTGATAGTAGAAACTATAGATGATTTGAACAGGGCTTATCATTATTTGCTTGGTCCAGTTAAGGATATTGAAACACTATGTGAATACAAGGATAGGAAACAGGCAGAGTTAAATGAAGCAAGAGTAACGCTTGCTTCAAAGATAATAACGACATTGGCATTGGCAATACAATTTACATTTACGTTAGCTATACCATTTATTGTTATATTTGCATTATTCATAATTTTTAAGAAGACCCCAGAAGGAATTAGATATATTACTGTGTATGAAGGGTGGTTTGTTGAGAAATTTGAATTGCTTGATAAATTTGCTTTGTACTTACAAGCTCACATAGGAATGACGTTAGGTTCAATAATAGGCGTAATATTGACATTTGCTTTCTTTTTTGTCATAACACCAGTAGCACTGCTTCTTTTTCCTGCAATATTAGCGATAGCTATAGTTATTACTTTTGTAAATTGCATAAAGGCAAGCGTGGAAGTTAGAAATCTACCTAAAGAGATAGCAAAAGTAGATGCTGATATAGATGATGAAATAAATAGGATAGCCTTAGTACTAGAATTGGTTCCACCAGATTATAGATGCAGCAGTGCGATTGAGTTTTTCTGTAAGACATTTGATAACAAAAAGGCAGATAGTTTAAAAGAAGCAATGACGCAATATGACGATTATGTTCATAAGCTGCAATTGGAATATACGCAGCAGGAGTTGTTAGAGAGAAATAATGAAATGATAAGAATGCTTGTAACCCAGAATGATAGAATTGACGCATTAAAATGTGAAGTTGGTGATATTGATTGGAAGGTCAGTTGGCTATAAAACAACTGGAGCCTTGTAGTGGTAACAAATATCGCTACAGGGCTTTTTTAATATGCCGAAAAAGAATATAGTAGAAGATAGAACAGCTGGATTGAAAACAAAGATAGGTTTTATATGGATTCAAGTAAATTCATGATAATCGCCAAGGGCGAGATATGCACAAAGAAAGTCAGGTCATGTGAAAAGAATCTGACAACCCATAAATACGATATTACCTACGAAAATGGTTCATGTTACTCGTATGCTATGAGTAACGTTGTTTTTATGTCTAATCCTAAAGTTCTCCAGCCAAAGGATTATATAATTGAAACGCCGGACGGAAAACAGCTTTTTGATATTAAGTGGATTTATGAATTTGAAGGCGGCGGTGTAAAGTATTGGCATTTAGTGTTTGAGGGCTTTGAACTTGATTACAAGAAGGCTGATCTTCGATTGAAGGTAAATTGTTTGATGGACAAGAAGTCGGCAAATACCTTTGATTATCTTAAAGAAATATCTGAACTTAGCGAGCTTCCTAATAGCGATGGGGAAGTGATTCTGAAAAAGTACTATGAGAAAATGGGTTTTATTTCGGATGATACGGCTCTTAGTTTATATCTAAATCCTACTAAAGCACCTGAAAAGCGCAGTACTGCTAATCTTATTTTTCCGTTTGGATGCAACCAAAGCCAGTATAAGGCTGTTAGGAATGCATTGGATAATCAGATAAGTGTTATTCAAGGGCCTCCAGGGACTGGCAAAACGCAGACCATTCTCAATATAATTGCAAATCTTATTATCAATGGGAAGTCTGTAATAGTTGTATCAAATAATAACGCTGCAACTCAGAATGTACTTGAGAAGCTGGCAAAAGAGAAATATGGAATGGATTTCTTGGTGGCATCACTTGGAAGCGTAGAAAACAAGAATGCTTTTGTATCTGCGCAAAGCGGTAAATATCCAGATCTCTCTTCATGGAATAATTCGTTTGAAGATAGAGTTACATTGAGAGAAACTACAGAGCTGGCTCAGAAATTGCAGCATATATATCAGCTTCAAGAAGAAATCGCCAAGCTAAAAGAAAAGTATTATGAGATTGAGTTGGAATCAAAACACTTTGAAGAATTTGCCAGCGATACAGCCGCCTATTATCAGGCTATCAAAGTTAGAGGCAGGCTGTCTGCTGATAAAATAATGCAGCTATGGCAGGAACTTCAGGACAGAGCAGATCGGTCAAAGAATCTTTCTTTGCTGTTTAAGCTCAGAAGCATTTTTGTTTATGGAATTGCTAACTGGGAGTTTTATAAGCAGAATTTATCAAAAATAATAACTGTTCTGCAGGGCATGTATTATCAGCAGGCTCTTAAAGAAACGTTTGAGAAAATAGAGGCAAATGAAAAAGAACTGGCACAGAACCAGGGAGATTATGGAAAACAATTAGAAGAAAAGTCGTTGTCCTATCTGAAAGGGGTTATAGTCAAAAGGTATAATTGGAAAGCTTCTCGTAAGACTTTTACAAGTGAAGAACTGTACAGAAATTCTAAGGCAGTGTTGAATGAATATCCGATTATTTTAAGCACAACGTTCTCTGCAAGAACTAGCTTAAACATTGATACGGTATCCTATGATTACGTTATTATGGATGAAGCTTCACAGGTTGATGTTGCGACAGGAGTTCTAGCATTGTCTTGTGCGAGAAATGCTGTTATTGTCGGAGATTTAAAACAGCTACCTAATGTTGTAAAAACTGATGTACGCCAAAAGGCAGAGCATATAAAGGCAAAATATACTATAGGTGCAGCATATGATTTTGCGTATAATAGCTTTTTACAGTCGATAGTAAGTGCTATGCCGAATGTTCCATCAACTCTGTTGAAGGAGCATTATCGTTGTCATCCAAGAATTATATCTTTCTGTAATCAAAAGTTTTATAACAATGAACTTGTAGTAATGACCGAAGATGATAATCTTGGAAAAGCGCTCATGGCAATAAAGACCGCGGAGGGTAATCATGCTAGAGGGCATTACAATCAGCGACAGATAGATGTAATCAAAGATGAAATTCTTCCAACATTGGATGCGCCTAATGAAGAGATAGGTATTATTGCGCCATACAACGAACAGGTCAATGAGATTCGTAGACAGATTCCTGAGATAGATGCTGCAACAGTTCACAAGTTCCAGGGCAGAGAAAAGGATATTATCATACTGTCTACAGTAGATAATGAGATACAGAATTTTACTGATGATCCATATTTGCTTAATGTGGCAGTGTCCAGGGCGAAAAAGAGATTGATTGTTATTGTGTCAGGGAATAAGCAAGCTGATAAGGGTAATATTGTAGATCTGATTTCTTATATCCAATATAACAAGATGGAAGTGGTGGATAGTCATATATATTCAGTATTTGATTTTTTATATTCACAGTACAGGGAACAGAGATGGAGATATCTTAGAAACAAAAATAAGATCTCACAGTATGATTCAGAGAATCTGACTTACAATATGCTCTTAGAAATCCTTAAGGATCATCCTGAGTATGGTGTGCAATGCTTCGAGCCGCTTTCTATGGTCATTAGAGATTTGAGCAAGCTTTCAGAGGAAGAGGTAAGGTATGCTTTGAATCCAGCAACACATCTTGATTTTATGGTGTTCAATAAACTTAGTAAGCAGCCAATAGTTGCTATTGAGACTGATGGATATGTTTACCATAAAGCAGGCACTGCTCAGCATGAAAGGGATCTTATGAAGAATCATATTCTTGAGCTGGCAGGGCTTAATCTGGTAAGACTAAGTACTACCGGTAGCAATGAAAAAGAAAAAGTTTTGAAAGCGTTGGGAATAGAGTAGAGGAAACTATGGTTCCAGAGAGTAAAGTATATGTTTCATTAAATGAGCTTCAAGATAAAGTGGGTGCTACGATTGAATTTACCCGATTGGAGATAAATGATATTGGTAAATTAATTGAAAGAATAGAAGCGGTGAAAGCAGTTTCCAATACCTGGATGTTATGTGGAAAAAATGCTGAGAAAGAGAATTATGTAGTGCTTCAAGTTGCCAGTGCTAAATATATTATGCGTGAGATAAAAACGGATTTGAAAAGAATGCCTTCCTATATTCCAGATGTGGATGATAAGAGTTGGAATAGTTTTTTCTATAAGGATGTCTTTACGGTCAAATATGGTCTGGATTCAATTTGTCAAAAATATAATCATATTTACGAAAACTATAGCTATTTTTGCATAGTACTTGTGGATTATGAAAAATACCTATCAGGCGAAAAGGTAAAAAAGGAACTGGTACCTGAGTATGCTGAAGTAAAACTTGCTTGTGATTATCGTGCTATTTATTGGTGTCCAAGTAGATTTAATAGCGAAACTACCATTTTAAATAATCATCCGGAATGGAGAAAGTAACAATGTTTTTATTTAACAGAAATAAAAAAGGTGAGAAAAGGGTTCAAGAAGTTAGGGCTCAAGAATATGAACCAGAAGCAACACAAAAGTTTTTTATGACATTCCAACCTAAAAAAGTTGCGAAAGAGCTGGCACAAAATGATTATGTGGTTAAAAGCGGTAATTATAATGAAATAAGGCAGGAATTTGGCTATAATCCCATTTTCATTATTCCAATCAATAGTAAGAAAGAAACAATCTTTTGGCTATTTTTATGTTCGCCATCAAAGGCGGAGTCTTTAATTATTCTAAAAAAAGATAATTACGATAGGATAGATGCTGCTAAATGGTACGAAGTTAAGGGGAAAGAAAAAAGGCATGAGACTTTAAAGCCGCAGCATGAAAATGACATTTGTGAGTATATTACCAGTGAAATTAATAAAAAGGATGTTGTTGATATAATCGACATTAAAAGCATGCTTGATCTTAATAATAATCTGATGTACAAGATGTTAAAAGTTCAGGGCTTGTTTGAAGAAAAAATAAGGATGATATTGCTAATGTACAATATTGATTTCTGGAATATATTGGGTAGAAATACCAATGTGAGCGATGATACAGATATATCCAGATTCCTAAATGAGGATATAAATATCATTACATCCCAAATGCAGAAATATAGTTTTGTGGGTACGCAAAAAGAACGCTTAGAAAAAACATGGAAATTATTTTTTCCCGAAGAGTAATCTTGTTATACATCGTTACTCCCGCGTTACGCAACGTTATACATTGTTATGTCAGCGTTATGGATTGTTAATTTCAAAGGAGAAAAACCTGTGATATTGTTATAATGTACCAAAGATTATGAGTGATGCATCACTGCGGTATATTTCTTTTGCAAAAGAATATGAAAAGCTATGAAACGTCAGGCTGGACATGGAAGTCTGGTCCTGGCGTTTTTTGCGTCCAAAAAATAATCTAAAGAAAAGAGGATGAAACATGAATTTTGAAACTTTTAAGGAAGAGCTTGCCAAGAGCGTGAAGGAGCAGCTTGACAGAACGGTGATAACTACACTGTTGAGCTTAACAAGGTAGATAAGGCGAATGAGAACTATAATCGACATAACCTACAGGATAAGAAGATGCTCTCTTATAATCAATTCCAAAAAGAGAACCAGATGCGATTACATCATATTGGTTGTCTAGTGCCCAAAATTTGAGGGAAGTAAATGCCTCCTGACATTCCTGTATTTCATCCAAAAATATTAATGTTTTACCAGGTATAAGCGTCTTATCTGGAAAGCGAAAACGCATAGCCATAACCATGTTTTCAACCGTAAGATCTCCTGTAAAAATATCCATAGCAGAAGGCATTTGTTTAAAGTTAATTTCAACATACTCGTCATAGTTTTCTTCAGCAAATCGCTCGATTATATATGTTTTTCCAGTTTGTCTAGCACCTTGTATTACGAGA
Source organism: Pseudobutyrivibrio sp. (assembly GCA_045617805.1). Lineage (GTDB taxonomy): Bacteria > Bacillota > Clostridia > Lachnospirales > Lachnospiraceae > Pseudobutyrivibrio. The sequence goes on along the minus strand of JAZLJM010000057.1, from coordinate 90,284 downwards.
CATTTCTTTTTCAGCCCAATTTTTAATTTCATCAGTTATTTTTCTTTTTAGCATGTTGTGTTGTTACCTCATAAAATTAAATTGTTATTTGCTTCTATCAACATTTTAGAACACAAATATGTATTTCTCATCAACATTTTGGAGAGAAGGAATGTACGGGTCATCAACATTTTGGAAGGTTGGTTCTATTTTCGCAAGACTTATTTCTGTTTTCAAGGTACGGTTTCCGAAGAAATTCTTGCAAAAATAATATAATAATATAATGTTAATAATATAAGCAGAAGTTACTTTTGCAAAACGGAAGGGGAATACAATTATTCGGTTGAAAAAAGCAAGGTGTATACAATTATTCGGTCGAAAAATGCAAGCATACGTAGATAATTCGGTTGAATTTTGCTATACTATGGTTAGTTCACAAAGCAAGAGTAAGATAAATAAGCTGAATCGAGGTGCTAATACATGGAAAGAAAAGCATATGGAAGCCTTGTTAAATGGAAAAATAAGTCGAATAGAAAACCTTTGATTGTTTCTGGAGTAAGGCAATGTGGAAAGACATATTTGATAAAGAAATTCGGGAAAACCGAATTTTCAGATGTTGCATACTTTAATTTTGATGGTGATGAAGGATTACAGTCAGTTTTTGATTATAATTTTGATACGGAACGAATTATAGATGAACTTGGGAGTGTTATCCGTGGAAAAAGGATTATAGTAGGTGAAACGCTAGTAATATTTGATGAAATTCAGGCATGTCCACGAGCTATACAATCGTTAAAGTACTTTTGCGAGAATGTACCTGAACTTCATATTATTTCAGCAGGTTCGCTCCTTGGCGTGGCGCTAAGAGAGCAGGGTATTTCTTTTCCTGTTGGTAAGGTAGAACGCATTGAAATGTATCCAATGAGTTTCGAGGAATTTGTAGAGGCAGACGATGGAAAAAAATATATAGAAGGATTGGAAAAACTTCCTAGAGAAAGAGAGATACCTGATTTATACACTATACCTTTAGAAAAGTATTATAAAAACTACTTGATTATTGGTGGAATGCCAGAAGTAGTACAGACATGGGTTGATACTCATGACTACAAGGATGCGGAAGAAGTTCAAGATCGAATACTAAGAGATTATGCAGATGATTTTGGAAAACATACTTCTCCAGATACAGCTACAAAAATAAAAATGATTTGGGATTCAATCCCTACTCAGATTGCTAGAGATAATAGTAAGTTTATCTTTTCTCATGTAAAAGAGGGAGCAAGGTCAAAGGACCTTGAAGATGCGTTGTCGTGGTTGGTTAATTCGGGTATTGTTCTTAAGCTTGATATGGTAAATGTTCCAGAGATTCCGCTAGCAGGAATGGCAGACTCGACATATTTCAAAGTGTATATGTCAGATGTTGGGTTACTTAGAAGAAAAGCAAATGTAAACTATAGGACAATTCTTGAGGGTAACGAAGCTTTTATATATTTTAAAGGAGCATTAGCTGAAAACTATATTTTTGTACAATTAAAATGTATGGGAATAACACCTTATTTTTGGAGAACAAAAGCTGATGCAGAAATGGACTTTATAACTGATTATGAGGGAGAGTTAATCCCTATAGAGGTAAAGTCAGCAGACAATACACGTGCAAAAAGTTTACATTTGTTCTGTAATAGGTATGAACCTAAAATAGCGTTTAAGTCATCGTTGAAAAATGTAGGTGATAATATGGACGGAAACAGCCATGTATGGTCTTTGCCATTGTATGCTTTCTATAGATTTAAGCATTATGTATCTCAAGAATTTGGGTGGTAAGTTTTATTGCTCTTATGCCATACTTAAAGTTGTAGAATAAATGTATTGTGGATATTTTATGAGGAGGGTTTTTATGGAAAAATACGTGGCATCAGAAAAAAGATATGAAACAATGAGATATAATCGTTGTGGTAAATCAGGACTTTTGTTACCAGCAGTGTCTCTTGGTTTGTGGCATAACTTTGGTACAAATGATGATTATGATAATATGCGTAACATGTGTAGGACAGCGTTTGATCTTGGAATTACACATTTTGATTTGGCGAATAATTATGGACCTCTTCCTGGGTCAGCAGAGACAAATTTTGGTAGAATTTTAAAGGATGATTTTAGTAATTACAGGGATGAGATGATAATTACTACAAAGGCAGGCTATGATATGTGGCCGGGACCATATGGTGATTTTGGTAGTAGAAAGTATCTGATGGCAAGTCTTGATCAAAGCTTGAAGAGAATGGGATTAGAGTATGTTGATATATTTTATCATCACAGAATGGATCCTGATACACCGCTTGAGGAGACAATGCTTGCGCTTGATGCGATTGTTCGTTCTGGAAAAGCACTTTATGTTGGAATTTCAAATTATGATGGACCTACAATGTTAAAGGCAAAGGAAATTTTGGATGATTTGAAAACACCTTTTATTATCAATCAAAATTGTTATAACATTATTAATCGAACTATAGAAAATAATGGTTTAAAGACGGTTGCATCAAATGCTGGGAAGGGAATAATTACATTTTCACCTCTTGCACAGGGGCTTCTTACTGATAAGTATTTTAATGGAATACCTGCAGATAGCAGAATAAAGAGGGATGGTCGCTTCTTAAAGGAAGCTGATGTGAATGAAAAGCGTATGCATCAGATAATGGAGCTTAATGAGATTGCAAAGGAGCGAGGACAGAGTCTTGCGCAATTTGCTCTTAGCTGGATTTTAAAGGATGATGATATTACAAGTGTATTAATTGGTGCAAGTAGACCATCACAGATTGAAGATTGCGTAAAATGCATTGAAAATACTGATTTTACAGCGGAAGAATTGAGAAGGATAGATGCAATAACAGCAGAAATGTCCTGATTAAAGAAAGCTTGATTAGTTAAGAGAAAAAAGAATATTTATAGAGAATAGAAATAGTAATAGAAAACATGTTGAATTGTGGAGGATAATCATGAAATATAAAATACTATTTCCAGAGGGAAAGAAAAAAGCATTTACACTTAGCTATGATGATGCTCATAATCACGATATTCGCTTAGTGGAGATGTTTAACAAATATAATGTAAAGGCTACATTTCACTTAAACGCAGGAATTCTTGATGAAAAAAATGATGAAACGACCTTTATTAGAAAGGATGAAGTAAAAAGCTTATATCAAGGACATGAGGTTTCGTGTCATGGATATAGTCATCCATATTTTTCGCAGCTACCAAAACCACAGGTTTTTAGCGAGTTGTATAAAGATAAAAAGACCTTAGAGGAGCTGGTATCATATCCAGTAAGAGGAATGAGTTATCCATATGGTGAGTATACACAGGATGTGCTTGATGCAGCAAAAGTCTTGGGACTAGAGTATTCGAGAACAGTGAATGATACAATGTCATTTACAATTCCAGGAGATTTTCTTCTTTGGAATCCGACATGTCACCATAATAAAGTTTACGATGTATTGGATGAGTTTTTGAATCCACCAGCATATCGTGAGCTGTTGCTGTTTTATGTGTGGGGACACAGCTTTGAATTTGACCGTGAAAATACATGGGATTATATGGAAGAATTCTTGCAAAAGGTAAGTGGACTTGATGATGTCTGGTATGCGACAAATATTCAGATAAAGGATTATGTGGATGCATACAGAAGTTTAAAGGTAACAATAGATGAAGATATTATCTATAATCCGTCAGCTCAGACAATTTGGTTAATGTATAATGATGAAATTATTACAATAGCGCCAAGGGAAACAATTTATCTTTAAAATAATAAAAGATAATTAGAGTTTTCACAATTTGGACATATTCTGAGAGTATAATACAAGATGTAGTAGTTGATATGCCAGTGAGGACAAAATATGGATAAAATAATTTTACCATTTTCAGTCAAAGTGAATGACATTAATTTGTATGAGATTGATTTAAGTATCCCAGAAGCGGTTGCAATAAATAATCTTGAAGCAAGTTGCTGTGATCCAGTTAATGTTAGTAAGCTTATTAGGCGTATGACAATTGGAAAGAAAATTTTGCTAGAAAGATGCGAGCGCTATGAGATGCTCATCAAATTCAGAAGTCCAACTGATATTGTAAGAAATGAGCAGGAGTTAATTGAAAAAAGCGTAGTAGATTTCTTTTCGGCAAAAGAAGCTTTTTTGAGGGAGATGGAAATAGCTAGCTAGAAGGGAAAATTTAATAAGGGAATTTAATGTTAATCAACGTCTATAGAAGGGGGCTATAGACGTTGATTTCTTTTTATAAGTAAAGTAGAGTAGCAGTATGAAAAAAGATTATGAAAAACTACAAAAGGAATGTCTGGAAGAAGTAAAGGCGGCAAATATCAAGCCAGCAAAGGACATTACCTGGAAAATAAATTATCGGGCAAAAAGAAGATGGGGTATGTGTACAATTAAGCCATTTTCAAAATGTGTTATTGAGATATCAAGTAGATTACTCGAGGATGACAGAATCACGGTAAAAGCGTGCAAAGAAACGATTATACATGAGATATTGCATTCATGTAGGGGTTGTAGCAAACACACGGGAAAATGGCTGGAATACGCCCGTAGAATGAATGATTTATATGGATATGACATCAAACGCGTGACTACAGGTGAAGAAAAGGGCGTAGAGAATTATGTGCCAAAGGAAGAACCTGTAAAATTCAGGTATGTTTGCAAAACCTGTGGTCAGATTATAGAAAAAAAGCGCGTTTGTAAATTTACAAAGCGCTATAAATCTTATATATGTGGAATTTGTGGAACATATGGAGCTTTTGAAAGGGTAGATGTTGATAACAGCCATAAATAACATGGATAGTGTTAATAAAATTATGATTCTTTTATAGAATATTCAGTTATTCATTATTCGTATCTATGGAATCATCTGCCGTGGTATCTTCAGACATAGGTTCCTCAGTAATAGATTCAGCAGGTACAGAATCTTCAGAGATTGCTTCCTCTGAGATTTCCTCAGCAGTTGTGTCATCAACCATATTTTCATCAGTAGCTTCTTGAGAGTCTACATTTTCATCGCCATTATCTGCATTTGCTTGTGCAGATTCGTTTAGAAGCGCACTAAAATCAACAGTGTTGCTATTTGAAACATCAACACCGTTTTGTGCTAAAAATGCCGCATATGAATCGTTTGACATATTGCTGCGGTCGCCGTCATCATCTTCCCAGAAGGTGTGATTCTTGTGTTCTTCTTCAGAATCCTCAGAATCCTTTACAGGGCCAGCGGCAACGAGCTTTTCAAGGTATGCTGTCAGTTTACCATGATCAGGCTTCTTCTCGTCAGAATGAGCTTCTTCAGCCTTCTTTGCTTCCTCTTCAGCAGCAAGTTCAGCTTGCCATTCGTAGTATTCGTCCACAGTCATCATGCCAAGCTTGTACTTTTCCTCCTTTGTCATAGTGGCCTGGTACCATTTAATTAAAGGAGATTTGTACTTAGTGCGGAGCTCTCTATTTCGTTGTTCGACGGACATTTCCGTCCCATAAGCTACTTTTCCCATAGGCTACTTCTCCATATTTATAAGATAACCAAAAGTTGTGAAATTTCTGCATAAAAAAAATTATGAATTCGTGTAAATTTTGTTTTTGGGAAAGAATAATTTAGAAAATGATATTTTGTAGATTTTTTATTGTGTTTTTAAGATTAAAAAAGCAGATTCCCATGAAAACATAAGAATCTGCTTTGTATTTTATAGGTTAACTATGAGTATTACTGGTAATCAGCTACGTTATCCTTTGTAACTGGTTCGAATGGATAATAGAGGTGTAAACCATCTGCAGTTACAACTTCGTTTGGATCAGAGAGTGTAGCTTCTGAAAGGTCTTTGCCCTTTGTTACAGCATCGAGAGCATCAATACATGTGATTCCCTGACCTTTTGCATTCTGGCAAACTGTGTATGCCATTGTACCATCTGCGATTGCCTTACAGCCATCTGCTGTAGCATCTACGCCGCAGATAAGGATTGATTTAGGGTCAATACCAAGTTCCTTGCAAGCATCGATTACACCGATTGCCATGTTGTCGTTGTTACAGAATACTGCATCAACAGGGTTACCTGTTTTATTGAAGGTAAGGAACATGTTCTTAGCCTTTTCTGTATCCCAGTAGCCGTAATCTTCAAATACGATGTTGAAGTTCTTGCCTGAAGCTCTAAGAGCATCTTTTACAGCACCTGTACGTCCGTTTGTACCAGAGTGACCTTTTTCACCCTTAAGGATGATGACATTGAGTTCATCCTTATTTCCAAGCTTATCAAGTACGAATTGTGCCTGGAAGTTACCAGCGTCACGCTCAGATGAACCGCAGTATACATATTTTCCAGGTTTTAAGTAAGTATCACTAGGCATTGAGTTTGTGAATACGATTGGTAAGTCACCAGCTGTAATCTCAAGCTGAAGAGCTGTGTTTGAATCACAAGGAATACATAAGATTCCACCGTATCCGCCGCCCTTTGCATCTGCAATAATCTGAACCTGCTCATCAGCAGTTGTTGCTGTCTTAAGATCCATTGTGTATCCTTTTGCTTCGCCAGCTTCCAAAGCAGCATCGACAAGTGCCTGACGGAAGGTATCCAATTCATTTGTAACTACAAGAATCTTTTTTGAACCTGAGCCTGATGATGAACCAGATGAAGCACCACATCCAACAAAGGAAATTGATAATACACAAAGTATTAATGCCAATAGTTTTTTAGTAATCTTTTTCATATCAAAACCTCCTTAGAATTTAAATACCTTAATTTGCTCTTCGAGTGTATGAGCAGTAGATGCGAGTGATTTAGCATCATCTGATACAGTTTCAGAGTTTTTAGATATATTGTTTGCGTGTGTAACCATGTTACCAGCCGTGTTGGAGATTTCTTCTGTACTAGCAGCCTGCTCTTCTGAAATAGCGGCGGCGTCTGTAGCAACAGCATCAACCTTCTCAATTTTTTCAATCATGCTATTGATATATACGTTTGTATCTTCAATGTTCTGGAAGATTTCATTGAAAGTACTGATTGCCTGAATAACGAGTTCGCTACTCTGCTGGATTTCTTCTGTACTTTCCTTTGATTTATTAATAGTATCTTTAACCAAACGGTTTACGTCGGCAATAAGTTTTCCGATTGATTCAACTGAATCAGCAGAAGTATTAGCAAGCTTTGAAATTTCAGTAGCAACAACGGCGAATCCCTTACCAGCTTCACCAGCTCGAGCGGCTTCAATTGAAGCATTGAGTGAAAGGAGTGATGTTTCATCAGCAATTTCACCGATTACTGAAACGATTGATGTAATTTCATCAGATGCCTTACCTACGTTGTTTACGGCATCTACAAGCTGTGCGATTGAGTTACTGATTTCGGTCATTGCAGAGCTAATCTTCTCCATATCCTTTTGACCTTGTTCAGAAACAACAATTGTATCTTTCATCTTCTGCTTTACAGAATTACTATCTTCCTTCGTATCGGCAACGACTTGAGCAAGAGTAGTAGCACTGTTTGCAATTTCGTTAACTGATATTGAAAGGTTTTCAACGGTCTGGTTAAGCTGAACCATTGAATCTGCCTGAACTACGGAAGCATTGTACATTTCCTTCGATACTTCCGAGCTTCCGGCGGCTTGATCGCCCAAGGTGTTTGAAATATTGTCGATATCGGAAATCATACTTCGCATTGAAGTGATGAATTCCTGAACGCTTTGACCCATTGCGGCGATTTCATCATTTCCCTTTGTTTCAATAGAGATAGTAAAGTCACCGTTTGCCATCTGGATAATGTCAGATGTAAGAGCCTTGATAGGCTTAACAACAAAGTGTGTCATTCTTTCAACAAGTAATGCAAGAGCAAGTACTGCGATGATACCTACAATAATCATGATTGTACGAAGTGTAGCTAAATCCTTGTAAATTGTAGCTGTTGGAACATCTGAAATAAGGAGCCATGTAGTATTTGGAATTTCTTCGAAAACTACGAGGTGGTCGCTTACTTCATAAGGTGTCATATCATTATCGTTGACTTTCTGAGCCATTGAAGCGTAAAGCTTATTTGAATCAGAAGGATCAAGCTTTGTAAATACCTTTGTATTGTCACGTGATGCAAGGATTGTACCTGTCATTTTATCAACAAGGATTGATTCAGCACTATCCATATCAACCTTTGAGTTTACAATTAAGCTGACATGTGCAAGAGATACATTGGCACTGATAACACGCATGTCTTCGCTTCCATCCATCAGGATACCTGAAGCTGAGATGCAATCCTCACCAGCATCGTTCTTATAAGGTGTACCGAACTGCATGTTAATACGTGTAAGACCTTCTTTAAACCAAACATCATCAGAAAATCCTGAAGCTTTCTGTGTTGACTGAGATGGCTTAATCATCTGTCCATTTGTTGAACCAACATATAGACCCTCTGGATAATCGTTATTGTATCCATAATACTGGTCTAAGTACGCTTGAAGTGTCTCATCATCAAGATTTGAACCTTCTATCAAGTGTTTGATTGCTTCAAATGAGCAAAGGTCGTTTGTAATCCATTCATCAATCTGTGATTTTTGGTTACGAACTGAGAGTACCAATTGATTTGTGGCCGAATCTTTTATTATTCCCTTGGAAATTGTGTAGGCAATCACAATGAGTGCAACTACAACCACTGTTACCACGGGAATAATGGTACCTAAAAGTTTCGTTTTGATAGAACCACTTTTTCTTTTTTGCGAATTCTTCATAGTTAACCTCCATTTTAAAAAGTAATTCAAAAATATAAAATTATTATAACTTAAAAAAGTTATTTTAGTGTTAAAAATTTATTAAAATGTTCAATAATTTTTAAATTTTTAGAAGATTTTTGTAGATTTTGTAAAAACGCGTAATTTTTATCGAAAAAATATAGTCAAATACACTGTAAATTATAGGAAAGCCTTAGTAATTATTGCGAAAACACGATTGAGTAATAATAATAGGATTGTGAATTCGTATACATAATATAGTTAATCAAAAAATTGTGAAAAAAGGAGAGGAATTTTGTGTTAAATTGTGAACATTTTTTGATATTTAATGATAGAGAAGATGTGACCCTTACTGCATATGTTTGGGAAGATTCTGTAGAGCTTTTAGATGGCAAAAAACGTCCTGCTGTATTGATTTGTCCTGGTGGAGCATATAAGTGGTGTGGAGATAGAGAGGGTGAGCCCGTAGCACTTGCTTTTGCTGCGATGGGTTACAATACTTTTGTTCTTCGTTATTCTCTTAGAGAAAAAGCGCTTTTTCCACAACCAATGAGGGATATTGCAAAAGCAATGGAATTTATAAATGATAGAGCGAAAGAATGGCTTGTAGATGTTGAAAATATTGCACTTTGTGGATTTTCAGCAGGTGGACACAATGTGGCGATGTATAGTAATTACTATGATAAGGATATAATCGTTTCATATATAAATAGAGATGACATAGTATTAAAGCCAAAAGCATGTATTTTGGGATATCCGCTCACAGATTATGTATATATGAATGAAATGGTTAAAAAAAGTGCAAAGGATTTAGAATATTTCGAGGAATCAAATGGTTATTTTCTAGGTAAGGACTGGGATAATGAAGAAACACTTACAAAGGTAAGCCCAGCTCGACTTGTAACCAAGAGTACGCCGCCAACCTTTATTTGGACGACAGCAAATGACAATATGGTTCCATGTCAGCATTCAAGTATTTATGCGACAGCCTTGGCAGAAAAGAAGATTCCTTTTGAGCTTCATATTTTTCAGGATGGCGATCATGGTATGGCGCTTTGTGATATGGCTAGTGCTGGTTTTCCAGGAAATATTGATGATGATGCAGCAGGCTGGATTCTTCTTTGTAAGAAGTGGTTGAAAAAATATATGCCTCTTGATGTACCTAAGGTTCCGATATGGGAAAGAAATATGTAAAAAAATGGAACTAAAATAATCAAAAGATTTCCTATGAAATGAAACTAATTTTGATACGTTAAAATAAAATCAGGAATAGAATTTGTAATGTTATATGAAAGGGAAAATAATTCAGAAATTTTAAGTATGGATTATAGTAGAAGGTATGGGAAATAGTGTTAAAGGGCCAAAGGCACCAACAGATCCAGAGCAGAAGCGTTCTTATTTTTATATTATGAGGGATAAGGATATCTATTTTTCAAAGCAGGATGACGGAAGCGGAATACAGTTTTTATATCAGAGTGATGGAAGACTGGAAAGCAGCGCAAATGTAACTGGCGGTGTAGAGGACAAAGAGATATTGAATTTGCTTTCTACAGTAGCTGGCTTTAAGCAGGTGGTACATTCTGTTGGAGTATCGGTTGAGCTTGATGAAAAAGATGATGAGGTTGAATTTATTTTTCAGATGTATGGAAAGGTTGACCAATACGGCGGTGGTTCAAATCTTGTTTCAACGCTTAAGGGTGATGGCAGTGAAAAGAGAATTTATCTAAAAGATATTGAGTGGACAGAGGATGATAATGTTCCTGGTCAGATAAAGGTTTGTTCAAAAAAAGCAGATTTTACAGGTGTATTGAGTGTAAGATTGTATTTAAATGAAGGTTTTGATGCGCCTGAGCAGGATGAAGATGTCGAGATAGATTTTGCATCCTTAAAATATAAGGAGATGATTGAAAAATCACTTATTTCAACAGGTAATAATAGAAGAATCAAAGAAAAAATAAATAGAGCACTTGCTGGGGAGAGATTAACCTTTGCTTTTATTGGAGGTTCCATTACACAGGGTGCAGGGGCAATTCCTATTAACACAGAGTGCTATTCTTATAAGTCATACAAAGGTTTAGAGGAAATTTTAGGTCAAAAAGTAAATTTTGTAAAAGCAGGTGTTGGCGGAACTCCTTCAGAGCTTGGAATGCTTAGATTTGACAGGGATGTTTTAAGAGACGGGATGGAACAGCCAGATATAGTGGTTGTAGAATTCGCTGTAAATGACGAGGACGATGAGACTGAGGGTGACTGCTATGAGAGCTTGGTTCGTAAAATTTTAAAGCTGCCAAATAATCCAGCAGTAATTTTGCTTTTTTCTGTTTTTGCAGATGATTATAATTTGCAGGAAAGACTTATTCCAGTAGGAAAAAGATATGAGCTTCCTATGGTTAGCGTAAAAAATGCCGTAACCCCGCAGTTTTATGACAAGGAAAACAGAATTCTTACAAAAAATCAGTATTTTTATGATACATTCCATCCTACAAATTTAGGTCATTCAATAATGGCGGATTGTGTATTAAGCTGTATCAAAAAGATAATGATGGAGCCTATTGCCAGTGCCTATGAGCCTGATTTTGTTGGCAAGCCTGCAATTGGTGCAAGCTTTGATGACATAATTTTTATGGATAAAAAGGCAACCTATGGAAAATGTGAGATTTCTGAGGGTTCGTTTACAGCTACAGATGATGTGCTTCAGTGTGTGGAGATGGATGATAGTATAGAGATAACACCAGAGTTTCCATATAACTGGATGTATGATGGTACAAAGGAGCAGTCTGGTTTTGAACCATTTAAGCTGACTTTAAAGTGTAAAAGGCTTGTACTTTGCTTTAAGGATTCAGGTGAAATAGATGCAGCAGTTGGTGATGTGTATGTTGATAATAAATTTGTAAAGCAGGCGGATCCATATATAAACAGATGGCTTCATTGTAATGCGATGATTGTAATTGATGAAAATGAAGCGAAGGAGCATACCTTCGAGCTTCGTCTTTCTTCAGAAGAATTGAAAAAGAAGTTTACTATATTAGGATTTGGAATTGTAGAATAGAGGTAGATTATGGTTATAGCAAAAAATCCAATTTTAAAAGGTTTTTATCCTGACCCATCAATTTGTAGAGCGGGTGATGATTATTATATTGTAAATTCGTCGTTTGTTTATGCACCAGGTGTTCCAATTTTTCATAGTAAGGACCTAGCGCATTTTGAGCAGGTAGGTCATGTACTTGAGACAGAGACACAGAATGCAGTTTTTGGAGAAATTTCTCGTGGTATTTTTGCGCCAACAATTAGATATCATGAGGGAGTCTTTTATATGATTACTACAAATATCGATAATGGCGGTATTTTTCTAGTTACTTCTAAGAAGCCTGAGGGACCTTGGAGTGAGCCATATTATCTGGGAGAGGATGAGGCTCCTGGATTTGATCCAGATATTTTCTTTGATGATGATGGAAAATGTTATCTGGTAGGTTCAAGACCAAATCCAGAAGGTGTCAGATACAATGGTGACTGGGAGATTTGGGTTCGCGAGCTTAACCTTTCTACAATGAAGCTTGTAGGAGAGGGTATGGCAATCTGGAAGGGTGCAGTTAAAGATGTAATCTGGCCTGAAGGTCCACATATGTACAAGATTGACGGATATTACTATCTTTTACATGCAGAAGGTGGCACAGGCCCAGAGCATGCAATTTCTGTAGCAAGAAGTAAGGAGCTTTTTAAATGGTTTGAGGGCTGCCCTAGAAATCCAATTTTTACTCATAGAAATTTTGGAAAAGATTATCCTATTATTTATGCGGGTCACGGCGATTTAGTTGATGATAAAGATGGTAATTGGTACATGGTTATGCTTGCTTCGCGTCCTTGTAAGAAGCATTGTAGTCTTGGACGAGAGACATTCCTTGCAAAGGTAGAGTGGGAAGACGGCTGGCCTGTAATTAATCGTGGCGAAGCAAAGCTTACAGATACAGTAGAGCTTCCATTTGAGGAAGTACGCTTTGCAAAAGAAGTGCAGTCTCATGATGAGATGAATTTTAATACAGATAAGCTTGATGATAGATTTGTTGGTATAAGTAAGAGAAATACAGATATCTATTCTTTGACAGAAAGAAAGGGTTTTTTGAGACTTTATACACGCAAAGAGCGAATAGAGGATATGTGTTATCCATCATATCTTGGACTTCGTCAAAAGGATTATGGATTTAGAGTAAATTCAGGTGTTGATTTTGAGCCAAAATCTGATAATGAAGCCGGCGGAATAGTTCTTTTCCAGAATCATGAGAATCATCTTGCTGTTGAGATTACTCAGAAATCTGGCAAGAAAATACTTGTTATTCGCGAATATATCAAAGGACAAAATGCATTTGTTACAGAATGTGAAGAGATTCCTGAAGGATTATTAAATATTGAGCTACGTGCAAAAAGTCAGGTTGCTTCTATATATATAGAAGTAAATGGTGAATATAAGTTAGTAAAGGATAATATTTCACTTCTACCATATACTACTGAAGAAGCAGGTGGATTTGTAGGATGCACTATTGGAATGTATACTTCTTCTAATGGAAAAAAGAGTGAATCATATTGCGATTTTGCATGGTTTAATATGGTAGAATGGAATTAAGAAAATTCTTTGGAGAGAAGGATTGTTAAGTAAAATTTCCATATTCAATAAAAAAGTAAATAGTAAAGACTCGAGAATCAGAGGAATTATAGGTCTTTTGGTTACCTTGTTGATTACAGATTTTGTAATTATTACAGTAGTGTTTCAGTCAGATAGAAAAGCCACGCTCCATGAAATGGAGAACGTGGCTAATGCTGTTCACTACTCTTTTTATAGTGAGGTTGATTATGCTGCCCAGCTTTCAAAGGGAATATATACAAGTCGCTATGTAGATGATTTTATTAATACAAAATTTGGAAGTAATTTGGAATATTATTCAAGCTTCCATGATTTTTTTGATGATACATTAGTAGATTTGGTTGATGGTACTAATGGACTTAAATACACTTTTTACTTATCGAATGATACGATAGTAAGTGGTTCTAAATTCCAGAAGATTTCAAAGGTTGTGGGGACAAAGTGGTATAGTGACATAATTTTATCTGAAAATAATAGAGGCTTATATTTTGGATATGAAAATAATCGTAAACGAGTATTTTTTTATCAGAAGCTAAAATTTTTTGACAAAAACTCTGATAATTTACTTTTGATTGAGCTTGATTACAATCAGTTGGTAAGTAAACTGAAAAAGATGAATTATCAGGAGAATGCATATATTTGTGATGCAGAGAAAATTTATCTTTCAAATAGTGCATATTCAAATGTTGGAAAGGAATTTGAGCCAATTAGCAGCTTGAGTGGAATAGAGTATACCAGTCCGATTTCTGTATATGGTATGGAGCTTGAGATTATGGTTCAGGATAAGGAAAATAATCTTTTTGGTTTAAATGCCTGGTGGATATTAATAGGATTTTTGGTTGTTTTAAATATCCTTTTAACTGTAACAGTGATAAAATCAAATACAATTCGCGAGCAGGAGATGGTTGTAGCGAGACAAAAGGCAGAACTTTTGGCATTGCATTCGCAGATAAATCCACATTTTCTTTTTAATGCACTAGAGAGTATCAGAATGCATAGCTTGCTCAAGCAGGAGCGAGAAACCTCCGAGATGGTAGAAAAGCTGGCAAAGCTGCAGCGTCAGTACACAGAGTGGAAGGAAGATATGATTGCCATACGCAATGAGTTGGAATTTGTAGATGCGTATCTGGTTTTGCAAAAATACAGATTTGGTGAGCGTCTATCCTATAAGGTAGATGTAGACAAAGAATGTGAAGAGTTGTTGATACCAAAGCTTTCGATTGTAACCTTTGTGGAAAACGCATGTGTGCATGGGATTGAGAGCAAGAATACTCCTGGTTGGATTTTTGTTAGAATTGCTATGAATGAAAAAGAGCTTATAATGGAAATCGAAGACACAGGAAGTGGTATGAGTGAAGAGGAATCTGAAGAATTACAGCAGAAAATGCAAAATGCCAATATTGATATGCTGAAAGAAAAAGGGCGTATTGGTATTGTGAATGCATGTCTGAGATTGAAGATGATGACTAGCGGAGATGTTCAGTTTTCAGTGGATTCCGAGGAAGGAATTGGTACAATTGTAACCATAAAGCTTCCATTATAGAGTTATGAGGTAATATATGTTAAAAGTACTTTTAGTAGATGATGAACCATTTATTCTGCAAGGATTAAAGGTATTAGTTGATTGGGAAAGTGAAGGATATGAGGTATTTACGGCGTCTGATGGAAGGGAAGCCTTTGATTTGCTTCAAAAGGAATCTATCCAGTTAATTATTGCTGATATTAAAATGCCAGTTATGAATGGTCTTGAGCTTTTAAAAAAAGTACGAATGGAGCTTGTTGATGAACCATATTATGTGATTTTAAGTGGTTTTGCTGAGTTTTCTTATGCACAGGAGGCTCTTAGATATAATTGCACGGATTACATTTTGAAGCCAGTTGAAGCGGATAATCTTCTTTCTATATTAAGGCATGTTGCTGAGCTAAATGCAGACAGGATAAGTAAGAATGAAGACAATATGATAAAGGAAAAGGCTTATCTTGATAAGCATATCATGGCGATTCTAAATGGAAAGTATGACAATGAAAATCTCGATTATTACAATAAATATATAATTGATGAAGGCCAGCTTTGCTACGTAAGTATACAGCTTGAGTTAAATGATATTACAGAAGATTATTCAGATGAGGAGAAAAAGGGCTTTCAGCGAAGACTGTACTCTAGTATTTGTGATTTTTTGAAGGAAGATTGGAAAAAAGCAATTCTGGATGTTTCTGAGAGTGAGAAAATCTACGATATAGGCCTGGTATTTTATGAGTATATGTCGCAAAATCTACAGTTGACAGAAAAGGAATACTTAAAAAATCTGTATGATTATTTAGTTACTAATACTGACTTGCCGATTTCAATATTAGTTGGAAAACATGTAAAGGGTATTACGAATATTTCAAAATCCTATGGAACAGTAAATATGCTTAGATCTTTGCAGGGATTTAGAGAGCCAAAGGATATCTATTACTATGAAGAAGAATATCAGATTTCTGAATCTGGAATCGTACTTTGCAAAAATAGTTTAGATGAGCTTATAGATGCAATTGAATTGAATGAGCATCCTCTTATTCGTCAAAGAGTGGATGCTTTATATGCTGAGATGCAAAGCACAGGATTAAATAGTGAGATTGTAAATTTAAATATTAATTATCTACTTTTTCAGCTTATTCATTTGGCAACAGAGCTTGATAATGAGGTAAATCAGGAAGAAATTCTACGTTTGATTTCTGAAAAAACCTTTGAGGATGGAATTCATAGAGGTTCGAAGCTACATTTATCTCGAATGGCTTGTGAATATGGAAACTATCTTTCACAGCTAAGAAAGAATACATCAAAGGGCGTGCTTGCTCAAATTGAGGATGAAATTAAAAATAATTACGCAAATAACCTGACCTTAAAGGATTTGAGTGAAAAGTATTATGTAAATAGCGCATACTTAGGTCAGCTTTTTAAGAAACAATATAATTGTTCGTTTAAGGATTATTTGAATACAAAGCGAATGGAAGAGGCTGCGAAGCTGCTTGTAAAAACGGATATGAAAATATACGAAATAGCCGAAGCCGTTGGATATAAGGACGTCGACTATTTCGTGAATAAGTTTATTTCAGCAAAAGGCTGTACGCCTGTAAAGTATAGAAAGCAAAATTTTGCATAGAGATTGATGTTTTTTTCAAAAAGTAATTTATCCTTTCTCAAGACGTTCCTTTTCTGATTCAATCTCTGCTTTTGCATCTGCAACCCATTGGAAACGTTCTCTACCTACAGGAGAAATTGCAATATTATTATTCTGCAAGTAGGCATCTATTTTATTTATTGCATTGTTGTATTGATTGATTAATGCAGCGTTATTATTTTCAGATGCTTGACTTTGAAGAGCTCTTAATTCAGAAATTGCCTGATTTATTTCTTCAAATTCCTGTGCTTGATTTTCATTTTTTTCTTCTTGCATCTGAGGAAAATTGCTTTTCAATTCATTTAAGGTACTAGCAGGGGTCTGCTGATTAGATTCCATTATGGAGTTTTTGTAGGCCTCGTCAAATTCTTGGACAGCAGGAGGTAATTCCTGTTGAATCTTCTGATTGAGTGTCATCTCAGAATTCTGAGTCTGCATCGCAAGGTTATCTTTTTTTTCGTCTAAAATAGGAGATTTAAATCCCTGATTTTTGGTGAGTGTATCCTGCTGCTCTTCAAATTTCTGCATGTTGTCAAGTTGTTGAAGAGGTTGGTTTAAAAATAGATTATTATCCATAGTTATTCCTCCTTGCTAAGTTGCATCTGTATTTCAAAATGTTCATTTAAAGTCAAATTAGGAAAGAGCTTTTTTAATAGATGCTCTACCTCTGAATTTGAACAAATAAATCGAACTACGGTATCGTCGTCAAAATTGTCACAAAGATACTTAAAACTTTTTACTATTGTTTTGAATAATAAAACGGGCATATTTGTAATTTTATTAACTAGTAAAAATGGTCTTACACGCCCAGCAGAATCAGTGTGAATTAGAAAAGCGGCGCCAATTGAATCATTACCAAAAAGGTATATGCTTGATAAATTTGGGTCAACCATTGATGCGTTGTTAAAATATTCTAGTGGGATAGTATTTTTTAGTGCATCAGGCAAGGTTTTGGTAAATTGTGAAAAAAGGAATTTTGGCACCTTTGAAAAATTAATTATTGTTGTGTCTAAAACATTGTAGTTAAAGGATACATTTTGCTTGAGTTCTCCGAGTGTATGATTAAAGGCTCGTCTGTTGCTTTGAGAACATTTTTTGATGATGGCATTTAAGAATGCTTCTAAATTTTCACTTGCATATTCGTCAGGAATGGCAAAGTTGTATTGCGTTCCTTCAATTCGTTCAGCGATGTCTTTGACATAGTTAACGAGTGCCGTACCGATACCCTTTTTTCGGTAATCCGTATCGATGAATAGCCATGTGATATTTATTGATGCTGTTCCAGAGCTTTGAAAAACCTGAAAGCCGATAATACCTGCTGGAAGACCATTTGTCATGGCAGCAATCATATAGAAATTATCACCATCTAATAAATCAAAGACTTCCTTAATGCCAAGTCTGTAAAAAAATTCTCTATTATCTTTTGTTATTCTACCAAAGTCAATATTATTGCTCATAGAGATGTACCATCCTTTTGTATAGCACTACATTTCTACAGTTATAGATATGCTTAGGGTAACACAAAATTGTGTGGAAATTTTGTTGTAGAAATATAATTTGAAAAGATTTTCTAAATTTTGACCTACTTTTAACTATAATTCCTCCCATGTTTTCTTTACGTCATATACATAAAATATGAGTATAGAAAAAAGGAGGAGTTTTTTTATGAAGAAAAAAGTTGTTAGTGTATTGTTAGTCGCTACAATGCTTTCTGGAGTTTTTACAGGTTGCGGAAAAAGCAACAAGAGCGTTGTAAACGAAGACGGTATCAAAGAATTTACAGCATTCTTTTCAGTGCCTGCAACACAGGATGTCAATGATGACAATGTGGTTCAGAAGCTTATTGCTGAAAAGACCGGTGTAAAAGTAAAAGAGACATGGTTAACAGGCCAGACACAGGAAGAGGCAGTTGGTACTCTTATCGCTGGTGGCGAGTATCCTGACTTTATCGAAGGTGGAAACATGTCAGTTCAGCTTTACGAGGCTGGTGCTTTAGTTGCTCTTGATGATTATATCGAGAAGTATCCAAACATCAAGGCTTTGTTTACTGAGCAGGAATGGGATCAGTTAAGACAGGAAGATGGTCATATCTACTGGCTTCCACAGTTCCAGAATATCCATGGTGAAGAAAAGGCTTGTTCACACAATGACGAGGCTTTCTGGATTCAGGCAAGAGTTCTTGAGTGGGCTGGTTACCCAGAGATTCATACAATGGATCAGTATTTTGATCTTATTGAAGCTTATGATGAGGCAAATCCAACACTTGAGGATGGTACAGAAAATATCCCTTACACAATCCTTTGTGAGGATTGGAGATACTTCTGTCTTGAGAACGCACCACAGTTCCTTGATGGATATCCAAATGATGGTTCTGTAATCGTTGATGTTGATAAGAAGAAGGTTATCGATTACAACACAACAGATACAGCAGTTAGATATTTTAAGAAGTTAAATGAAGAGTACAAGAAGGGTGTTGTTGACCCAGAGTCATTTACTCAGACATATGATGAGTATATTGCTAAGCTTTCTTCTGGTCGTGTACTTGGTATGATCGATCAGTGGTGGGATTTCGCATATTCAGCAGGTGATGCAATTAAGACAGCAGGTCTTGATAAGCAGGGCTGTGAGTATGTTCCACTTCCAATCACAATTGATGAAGGTATGAAGAACCAGTGGCATAACTCAGGCGGAGTTTTAAATGTTTCTTCAGGTCTTGCAGTTACAACAAGCTGTGCTGATGTTGATGGAGCATTAAAGTTCGTAAATGATATTCTTGATCAGGAAATCTTAAACTTAAGATTCTGGGGTATCGAAGGAACAAACTATGAAGTAGGCGATGACGGTGTATTCTACAGAACTGAGCAGCAGAGAGTAGATGCAGCAGATGCAAACTATAAGGCAGAGAACCTTTGCCCTTATTCATATTTCCCACAGTATGATGGTACATCTGATGATGGAATCAATGCTATGAAGCCAGAGAATCAGCCAGGTGAGTTCTATGATGGACTTAAGGATGATGTTAAGAACTGCTTCGATGCATATGGTGTTAAGACATATGTTGAAATGCTTGGTACATCTGAGGCACCAGGTCCTTGGTATCCAATGTATACAAAGTCAAACAACATGAACACATCTACAGAGGGTGGTACTGCTTGGACAATGATGGGTGAAGTTAAGCATGAGTATCTTCCAAAGGTAGTTATGGCTGACAACTTTGACAGCGCTTGGGATGAGTACATGGAAGCTTATAACAAGGCTAATCCACAGGCATTCCTTGATGAAATGCAGACTGAGCTTGACAAGAGAATTGAAACAGCAGCTAAGTACAAATAATGCTTGAATAAAAACTTTTATGGGCAGGCATTGAGATTTTTAGGATGCCTGCCTATTTTTTAAGGAGTCGGTTATGGAAACTACTGCAAAAACAAAAAAAAGCAAGATTGATTGGGTTAAGATTAAGAAACAGAAGGTTTTATTAATCTGGGCTGCAATTATCACAGTATACGGTATTATCTTTTATTATCTTCCACTTGTTGGATGGTTAATGGCTTTTCAGAATTACAAGCCAATAACTGGTTTACTTCATTCTGAATTTATAGGTTTAGCAAAATTTAAACAGCTATTTTCGGATCAAATATTCTTAGGTGTTATTCGAAATACCCTTGCAATGGGTGTATTAAATCTTATTACTACAACGATAATGGCAATTGCATTTGCGATTTTGCTTAATGAGGTAATTGGTACTAAGAAGAAAAAGGTTGTTCAGACAATCTCTTATCTTCCTCATTTCTTATCATGGATTATCGTAACAGGTATTCTTCATGATGCATTATCAGCATCAGGTATTGTTAATGAGTTATTAATGAAATTTGGTATTGTTGATTCAGCAATAAACTTTTTTGCACACGAAAGTTATTTCTGGCCTATCGTAGCTTTTGCTAACTGTTGGAAAGAGACAGGTTGCAATGCAATTATATATCTTTCAGCTATTACAGCTATTGATCCATCATTATATGAAGCAGCAGCAATTGATGGTGCTGGTAGATGGAATAAAATCAAATATGTTACTTTACCAAGCTTAAAGCCAACAATCATTATTCTTTTAATTATGAATGTAGGTAACGTACTTAATGGTGCATTTGAAATTCAGTACTTACTTGGTAATGGTCTTATTCAGAAGGTTTCACAGACAATTGATATCTATGTTCTTAAATGGGGTATCAGTCAGGGTGATTACTCACTTGGTACTGCAGCAGGTATTTTCAAGAGTGTTGTTAGTATTGTACTTATTTTAATTTGTAACTCAATCGCTAAGAAAAATGGCGAAGAGAGATTATTCTAGGAGGTTTCGCATGGATAACAAAAAAAGAAAGAAGTATTCAGGCGCGGATATTGCCTTCTATACATGTAATGCAATATTTATGATTGTGTTTGTTATTGTGACTTTATATCCAGTATTAAACACACTTGCTATATCCCTAAATGAAGGTACAGATGCACTTAGAGGTGGAATTCATTTGGTTCCTCGAGTGTTTACCTTTAAAAATTATATTACGGTTCTTCAGAAGGATAACTTGATTACAGGTGCAATTGTTACCGTCTCAAGAACAATTATTGCTACATTTTTATCCCTCTTTTTAAATGCAGTACTTGCATTTATAGTTAGTAGAAAAGATTTTATCTTTTCGAAGCCCCTTTCTTTGTTCTGGGTTATTACAATGTATGTTAATGGTGGAATGATCCCAATTTTTCTCCTTTATAAAACATTGGGACTTACAAACAGCTTCTTGGTATACATTATTCCAGGTGCGATTTCAGCCTTTAACATGCTTGTAATCAGAACTTACATGAAGGGAATTCCTGATTCTCTTGAAGAGTCAGCACAGCTTGATGGAGCAGGCTATACAACAATTTTTGTTAAGATTATTTCTCCTCTTTGTAAACCAGTATATGCTACAGTTGCTTTGTTCGTAGCGGTTTATCAGTGGAATTCTTGGTTTGACGCAATGTTATACAACAGAATGAGTGACAATTTGACTACCTTACAGTATGAATTGATGAAACTCCTCGCATCTGTTACCTCACAGAGCTCTTCTGTTGAATCTATGAAGAATGCCACTGGAAGTGTTACCCCAACGTCCGTACGTGCAGCAGCTACTATTATTACCATGTTACCTATCGTTTGTATCTACCCCTTCCTTCAGCGATATTTTGTAACTGGACTTACACTTGGAGGTGTAAAAGAATAATAGTATAATCATACTAATATCTGAAAAGAGGTAAGAGTATGAAATGTAGGATTATTGTATTAATTATAGCTCTCGCTCTTGTGGTGGGAGCTATAACTTTTTCAATCAAAAAGCATTTTAGTGATAGTAAAGAAGAAAGAATTTATACGGCTTATTTTTCTTCACAGGGAGTAACTGTGAATGAGAATAACGAAATAATGAAATTAATAGAAGAAAAAACCGGTGCTAGGTGCGTAGAGTCCTGGGGAACAGGAGCAAATGACCAGGAGACCGTCAATAATTATATTATTGAAGGCGAGTATCCTGATTTCATTTCTGGAAATGCGCAGTTAAAAGAAGCAGGTGCATTGGTGCCTCTTGATTCGTATATTGATAAGTATCCAAATATAAAGAAATACTTATCCTGTGTCGATTTTGAAAGCTTAAAGCAGGATGATGGGCATATCTATTGGATTCCTCAATTTGGTTCTATCAAAAATGAGAATGTGGATACGACTCATGAGGGTGAAGCCTTTTGGATTCAGGCTAGAGTACTTGAGTGGGCTGGATATCCTAAGATAACAACGTTAGATGAATACTTTGACCTTCTTGAAGATTATAGAGAGGCAAATTATTGCATGCCTGATGGAAAAACACCAAACATTCCTTTTACAATTTTATGTGATGATTGGAAGTATTTTTGTTTGGAAAATGTGCCTCAGTTTTTGGATGGTTATCCTAATGATGGTAGTTGTATTGTCGAGCCAAAAACGCATACTGTAGTGGATTACAATACGACACCGACGGCAAAGCTCTATTTCAAAAAACTAAATGAAGAATATAAAAAGGGAATCGTTGATCCAGAAAGCTTTACAAGCACTTATGAGGAATATCTTGAAAAGCTGAAGACAGGTGCTGTTCTCGGAATGGTAGATCAGAGATGGGATTTTTATCATGATATTCGTGCCACATTTGAGGAAGAAGGCTTATCTGACATTGGTTGTGATTATATACCCTTGCCAATAACGATTTCAAAGGATGTGCAGAACAAATATCATGTCGATAGAAGTGAAGAATTTGATTATGCCACAGGTATATCTGTTTCCGTGTCTTGTAAGGATGTAGACGGAGCAATGAAATTTATTAATGATTTGTTGGATGAGGATGTATTGACTCTTAGATATTGGGGCGTTCTAAATGTGGACTATAAGATTGATAGTGATGGAAGGTTTTATAGAACCCAGAGTCAAAGAGAGCACAGAAATGAAAAAAGTTATATGGAAAATCATTTTTGTGAATATGCGTATTTTCCAAGATTCGAAGGATTGATGGATGATGGCAAAAATTCATATCTTCCAGATACACAGTTGAGCGAAATCCAAAGTGCAATGTCAGAATCAGTAAGAAAGTGCCTGAAGGCTTATAATGCTCAGAGCTTTGTGGATATATTAGGTACAAATGACTCTCCAGGTCCTTGGTATCCAATTTATTCATATTCAGATACGCTGACATATAGCTCAAAAGCAGGAACGGTTTTTAATGATATGGATTATGTGAAGCATTATTGGCTTCCTGTGGTTATTATGTCTGAGGATTTTGATGCAGCATGGGAAGAATATATGGAAAAATACGAGGCATGTCATCCAGAGGTATTTTTTGCAGAGATGCAAAGAGAAGTAAATAGACGAGTAGATAAGGCTAAAAACAAATAAGGAAATTAAATCATGAATAAACAAACATATAGAAATCTTTTCCTGGAAATAGGAAAAACCCTAGAAGAGGTGGATTTACGAGTAGAAAAAACCTTTAATGAAATCTTTTATGGAAGTGAAAAATTTTATTTTTCGACTCCAGATGAGCGAATGGGATATTTAGTTGATACAGGAAACAACGATACGCGCACTGAGGGTATTTCTTACGGAATGATGATGTGTGTGCAGCTTGATAAAAAGAAAGAATTTGATCAGCTTTGGACTTGGGCAAAAGAAAAAATGCAGTTAAATGAGGGTCCTTGTAAGGGATATTTTGCATGGTCTGTTTTGACTGATGGGCAGAAAAATTCAGATGGTCCAGCTCCTGATGGAGAGGAATTCTTTGCAATGGCGCTCTTTTTTGCCAGTCATCGCTGGGGTGATGGAGTAGGTATATATGAGTATGGCGAGGAAGCCAGAAAGCTTTTAAGATGTTGTATAAACCATAATAAATTATATGGCGGTTCTGATATGTGGGATAGAGATAATCATTTAATCAAATTTGTCCCAGGGCTTGATTTTACAGATCCTTCATATCATTTGCCACATTTTTATGATTTGTTTGCAAAATGGGCATACCCTGAGGACCAGGAGTTTTTCAGTAAAGCTGCAGAAGCCAGTAGAGAGTATTTAAAAAAGGCGTGCCATGAGAAAACTGGTATGTCTGGCGAGTACAGTTATTATGATGGAACACCGTATGATGCTCCTATGATTCCAGGACGACACGACTGGTTTTATAGCGATGCATATAGGACGATTGCAAATATTGGCTTGGATTATGAATGGACTAGTAAGGATAGCGAGTTTGGTCAGTGGGAAAGACTTACGGCAAATAATATTCAAAGATTTTTTGCCGAGGATGCAAAGGATAATCAGGATGGAATCTTTGAAATTGATGGAACTGTTGTCGATGGAAAAGCTCTTCATCCAGTAGGGTTGATGGCGACCTTGGCACAAGCTTCGTTGGCTTCTGACGGGGTGTACAGTAAGAGCTTTGTTGAAAAATTCTGGAATCTTCCGATGAGAAGTGGAAATCGCAGATATTATGATAATTGTCTGTATATGTTTGCGATGCTTGCTTTAAGTGGTAAATATAGAATTTGGTAGAAAATGACTATTTTTTAATGGAAAAAATGTGTGTTTTTCATATTATAAAAAAATATCTTGTGTCGATAAAATAAGTAACAAAACAAATCCTTTAGGAACAGGTAATTTAAGCTCCGTTAGCTGATTTGTAGGTTACTTGTTGGTTGACGTGATGGGATTACACTACCTTGCAGGATAGAAAGGGATACTATGATGAACACATTAAAATAGCGGGCACTGACGTCGAATTAGTGCCCGCTAAAACTTTATTTAGTTAGATTTGTTTTATACCTGTGTTCCATGCGATATCTGTCGAGAAATGACATATTTGGATCTTCATCCTTGTGGAGCTTTGCAAGCTCAGTTTTGATGCATTCCTTGCAGGTTTTTCGTAATTGTTCTTCTTCGGTCTCAGTAAACCAGGTGTTTACTTCTTCTGTAAGGTTGTCCTTGTCCTTAATGCGTAGCTTTGAGACGTTAAAGGTTATTTGTGCCAGAGCTCGGTCTTTAACTAAATTCCTCAAATCCTCAGAAATATCTACACCAGGATTATCCATAACATACTTTGAAACCTCTTGAGAGGCAATTTCTATAGCTTTTTCACTGATTATTGTTGCAACTTCTTCTAACATAACACACCTCGAATCTGGATAAGTAAACGATACATGTCTTTAGTATAGAGTCGATGTGTGTTTTTTTCGTAGAAAAAGTATGGTAATAAATGAATTTTAGCTGTGGATAACCTCTTTGCTGTCGAGCCAGATTGTGAATGGTCCGTCGTTTGTTAAAGAAACCTTCATATCGGCACCGAAAATTCCTGTAGCTGTCTTTTTTACTGTGTCCTTGCATAGTGAAATCATGTATTCGTAGAGTTTATTAGCATGCTCTGGTGCACCTGCAAGCGTGAAGCTTGGTCTGTTTCCGTGATGGCAGTCGGCGTATAAAGTAAATTGTGAGATAAGTAAAAGCTCGCCGTCAACATCCTTTATGGAAAGGTTGGTTTTGCCGTTTTCATCCTCAAAAATGCGCAGATTTATAAGCTTTTTAACCATTTTTTCAACGATTTCTTCAGTATCAGAATCGCAGATTCCTACGAATACCACGTAACCTTTTTTGATTGCGCCGTTTACCTTTTCATCAATTGTAACTGAGCCTTCTAAGACTCTTTGGACTAGTAATCGCATAATACACCTCGTTTTTCTAGAAGTAACAAATAAAATTTGCTTTAGATATTATAAATCAAAGGATGAAAATGGGCAAAAAATAGAATAAAATAAACATAAAACTATTATTTGTGAAGATTTTGGAAAGGCAAAAGGATGCAGTACATAAAACAGGACGATTATGATGATTTTAAATGTATATGTGGCGACTGCCCAAATTCCTGCTGTAAAGGTGGTTGGGAGATTGCAATAGATGATGAAGCTCTTGATAGATTCAAATCTATGGATGGTGAATTGGGTGAAAAAGTACGCCACGCAATTGATATTGAAGAGGCAGTAATACTACAAAAGAATCGAAGCTGTGCGCTTTTAGATGAAAATGGCTTATGTAGTCTTCAGATTGCAGCAGGCGAAGAAGCATTGTGTGAGGTATGTCGCATGTTCCCAAGACATATCGAGGAATTTGAGGATGTTAGGGAGTTTTCGCTTTCAATGGCATGCCCAGAGGTGGCAAATATGCTGGTAAGACGTACCTCGCCAGTAAAGTTTGTCGAATATGAGGATGATGCCTTGGATGATTTTGAAGATTTTGACTATCTTCTCTATACAAAGCTTACAGATGCTAGAGATATCATCTACAAAATAGCTCAAAATCGAAGCTGGTCAATCGAATATAGGTGTGAGGCAATCCTGGAATTAGCCAGAGAAATACAAAAGTGCGTTGATGAGGATAGACTTTTTGATACAGATGAGGTTTTAGATTCCTTTTATGACAGAGCGTCAAAGAAATATCGTGAAAAGAAGCAAAATACCATTAAAACAGCGGATGTAGAAATACTTGAGAAGATGGAGCTTCTTGATGATGACTGGAAGTCCGTAATATCTTCAATGCGCAAATACAGGCAAAAATCAGATGAAATAGAGCTCAACTCAAGTGAAGAAATAACCGCAGAGAACATGTTAGTGTTGTTAATCTATACATATTTCTGCGGAGCTGTGTATGATGAGTGGATTTTTGCCAAAGCAAAGCTTTGTGTAGAAAGTATGCGATGGACTATGTTGATTTATAAGTCAACAGATTTCACTCTCGAGGAAGCAATATATAGGTATTCCAGAGAAATAGAGCATTCTGACCTAAATCTCGATGCTCTAGAGGAATACTTTATGGATTTAATGAAATAGTGTGGATACGTCAAAAGGGGCAGTGGAAAGCTTGGCAGGGTTATTTTTGACCTCGACAAGAGATTTTTCTACTGTCTCTTTTTTTATGTCTGAGAAATCGCAAAGTGCTGATATTATGGTGCTTAACTCTTGTTCTGATGTCAAATTTAAGACATTGAGGAGCTTGTTTTTGTACTCAGAAGAAGAAATTTTGACATAATCAGGTAAAAAGTATGCACATGCGAAACCGTGTGAGATGCTATCATCATACGTGAGTCGATAACTAAGTGCATGGGGTAATGCTGTGCCAGTATGTGCGATTGCCATGCCAGCCAGTGTTGATGCATGAAGCAGGTTATTTAAGAGCTCATCAGTAACTTGATTTTTTACTAATGCTTTAAGTGATGGACCAAGACAGCGTAGAGCTTCCATGGCAAACATCTCACTATATTCGGTGGATTTTGCATGAATTAAACTCTCTGTGGCGTGACAAAGGGCATCAATTGCAGAAGATTTTAACACCCTTTCCGGTAGCTTTTTGAGATATTTGTAATCGCAAAGAGCAAGTGTTGGGAAAATCTTGTGGGGAATGCTTCCTTTTGACTGAGTGTCATGTCTGGTTAGGACTGATACGCCGGTAGCTTCGGAGCCTGTTCCACAGGTGGTTGGAATTGCAACTACAGGTAGAGCAGAGGTTTTAGCTGATTTGTCGTACATGAAATCCAGACCTTTAGTTGGGTTTTTTAGCATGAGGGCAATAGCTTTTGAGGCGTCCATAGGAGAACCACCTCCAATACCGATTACAAAGTCGATATTTTTATCCTTTGCATAATCAGTAGCGGCAAGGATTGTGTCTGTGGAAGGATTTTCTTCCACCTGGTCAAACAGAAAGTGCTTGATATCAGC
The DNA here is from genome assembly GCA_045617805.1 of Pseudobutyrivibrio sp. Lineage (GTDB taxonomy): Bacteria > Bacillota > Clostridia > Lachnospirales > Lachnospiraceae > Pseudobutyrivibrio. The sequence goes on along the minus strand of JAZLJM010000057.1, from coordinate 62,462 downwards.
GCTATTTAAAGCTGCTTCGATATCAGAAAGGGCACCACATTTTTTGGCAGAGCTCTTTCCGGTCACGATTAAGGCTGTAGAGCCAAGAGCTTTCAAGTCTTGAGTATGATTTGCGATAGCATTTGATTCTTCGTAAATTTTTACGGGTATGTAATAAAGCATAGGACCTCCAAAATCATAGTTTTTGATTTAGATTATAGCTTTCGCTAAATTTTTGTAAACCTTCAAGTCAAATTATTGATATAAATCGATAATTTTATACCCTCGACGAACTTTAGAAGGGCTACAAATTTAGATATATGTAAAAAACAAACAATTCTTAAAGGAGAGTAAAATGAGTAACGAGAATATCCTTGAAAAAGGACCAATCACAAACGAACTTCTCGAGAAGATGGATGCTTACTGGCGTACAACAAACTATTTGTCAGCTGCACAGCTTTATCTTTTAGAGAATCCACTTCTTCGTGAGCCACTTACACTTGATATGGTTAAGAAGAAAATTGTAGGACACTGGGGAACTGTACCAGGACAGAACTTTGTTTATACACACTTAAACAGAGCTATTAAGAAGTATGATCTTGATTTAATCCTTCTTTCTGGTCCAGGACACGGTGGAAACTTCTTTATTGCAAATACTTACATCGAGGGAACATACTCAGAGGTATATCCAAATGTAAGTGAAGATATGGAAGGTCTTGCTAAGCTTTGCAAGCAGTTCTCTTTCCCAGGTGGTGTTCCTTCACACTGTGCACCAGAGACACCTGGTTCAATCAACGAAGGTGGTGAGCTTGGTTATGGTATCGCTCATGCTTTCGGTGCAGTTTATGATAACCCAGAGCTTATTGCTTGTATTACAGTAGGTGATGGTGAGGCTGAGACTGGCCCACTTGCTACTTCATGGCAGTCAAATAAGTTCTTAAATCCTATCAATGATGGTGCAGTTCTTCCTATTATGCACCTCAATGGATACAAGATTTCTAACCCAACAATTTTTGCTCGTATGTCTAGAGAAGAGCTTGATGCATTCTTCAAGGGTAATGGTTGGAAGCCTTACTATGTTGAAGGTGATGACCCAATGACAATGCATAAGCTTATGGCTGAGACACTTGATACTGTAGTTGAAGAAATCAAGGCAATTCAGAAGAATGCTCGTGAGAACAACGATGCTACAAGACCAGTATGGCCAATGATCGTTCTTCGTACACCAAAGGGATGGACAGGTCCAAAGGTAGTTGATGGAACTCCTATCGAGGGCAGCTTCCACGCTCATCAGGTACCAATTTCTATGGAGAAGCCAGAAGAGCATCTTCAGATTCTTAAGGATTGGTTACTTAGCTACAAGCCAGAGGAGCTTTTCACAGAGGACGGAAAGGTTAAGCCTGAAATCAAGGCTCTTTGTCCAGAAGGTGATGCCAGAATCGGTGCTAACCCACATGCAAATGGTGGTAAGCTTTTAAGAGAGCTTCGTACACCTGATTTCAGAAAGTACGAGTTTGACGTACAGTATCCAGGTTCAAAAGAGGGACAGGATATGATCGAGCTTGGTGCATACATTCGTGATGTATTTAAGCTCAACAAAGAAGAAAAGAATTTCAGAATCTTTGGACCAGATGAGTCTATGTCTAATAGATTAAATCACGCTTTCGAAGAGGAAAATAGAGCATGGAATGCTGGAACAATCGAGCAGGATGAGTTCCTTGCACAGGATGGTCGTATCATGGACGGTATGCTTTCTGAGCATATGTGTGAAGGCTGGTTAGAGGGATATCTTCTTACAGGTCGTCACGGATTCTTTGCATCATACGAAGCATTCCTTAGAATCATTGATTCTATGGCAGCTCAGCATGCTAAGTGGTTAAAGGTTTGCAATCAGCTTCCTTGGAGACAGCCAATTGCATCTCTTAACTTAATCATGGCTTCAACAGTATGGCAGCAGGATCACAACGGATTTACACATCAGGATCCAGGTTTCCTTGATCATATTGCAAATAAGAAGGCAGACGTTGTACGTATGTACCTTCCACCAGATGCAAACTGCTTACTTTCTACATTTGATCACTGTATCAAGTCAAAGAACTATGTAAACGTAATTGTTGCATCTAAGCACCCAAGACCACAGTGGTTAACAATGGAGCAGGCTGTTCAGCACTGTACACAGGGTATCTCAATTTGGGATTGGGCTTCAAATGATGCTGGTGAAGAGCCAGATATCGTATTTGCTTGTGCAGGTGAAACACCAACACTTGAGGCACTTGCTGCAGTAAGCATCCTTCATGAGGAGTTACCAGAGCTTAAGATTAGATTTATCAACGTAGTTGACTTATTTAAGCTTCAGCCAAGCACAGAGCATCCACACGGACTCACAGATGAGGAGTACGATATGCTCTTTACAAAGGATAAGCCAGTACTTTTCAACTTCCACGGCTATCCAACACTCATTCATGAGCTTACATATAGACGTAATAACAACAGAAACATGCATGTTCGCGGATACCACGAAGAGGGTACAATTACTACTCCATTCGATGTACGTGTACAGAACCATGTTGATAGATTCCACCTTGTACGTGCTGCAATCAAGTATTTACCACAGCTTGGAAACAAGGGTGCATACTTATATCAGAAGATGGGCGACAAGCTTGTAGAGCACAAGCAGCACATTCATGAGTACGGTATGGATCTTCCAGAGATTGCAAACTGGAAGTGGAAAAATATCTCAGAGAAATAAACACCCCTTAGAGTTTTTCTGAGAAAGGCTTCATAAAAATAAACATTGCGCTTCCTTGTGAGACAAAAGTACATTAGGAAGCGCATTTTTGCTTTGAAAACCTATTGCGCGCATAGTTGAAACGTGATACCATAAGTGTATTGTTGTATACGATAGGTAAACTATGTGACACAGGGAGAAGAGATGTTTATAGGACGAAGCAGCGAAATAGAAAAACTTAATGGGTTCTATGAAGGCGACAAATGTTGTGTAGCTGTCGTTTCAGGTGGGGTTGGTGTAGGTAAGACTACACTTTTAAGACAATTTTCTGAGGATAAGGATGCCATCTATATTGATGCATATGAAACTACAGAAAAAGAACAGCGAAGATTAATTTCAAAGCAGCTTGGAATTGATGAAAATTCGGATTTTTCAGCCATTTGCGAGAATATAAAGGAGCGCGCTACCGATAAAAAGATACTCCTTATCATTGAGCAGTATCAGAATATCGTAAAAGCTGACGCATCTTTTGACAAGACACTTTATGAGTATGTAAGTGGTGATTGGAAGGATTTGCCAATCAAATTAGTACTTGCTTCTGATGCATACTTATTTGTGGATAAATCGCTAAAAGGAAAGAAGTCATTGTGGAAGGATATAATTTCGCTCGATTTAGAGCTACAGCCTTTCAATTTCTTTGATTCTTTGGATTTCTTAGCAGATGCTTCTGAGACTGAGGCGGCATTTTTCTATGGAATTACAGGCGGTATGGCGTACAATCTCGTAAGGGTTCAGCAGATTCTTTCAAATTGTACAGAGGAAAATCGTATTAAAGAAGTAGCGACGAAGCTATTTTTGGATGTAAATTCATCAGTTGGTCTTAATCCAGAGAGGATTATGTCTTCTGAGCTTAGAGAATTATCATATTACAATTGTTTATTAACCACTTTGGCTAGTGGATTTAATCGAGTAAATCAGATTTCTCAGGCAGTTGAGAAGCCAAAGGATGTAGTTGTACCTTATCTCAATTCTCTTATTTCGATTGGGATTTGTAAGAAGGATACAGCGATTACAGAGACTACGAATCGCAAGAAGACCAGATATTCTATTCGTAGTACAGGTACACTATTTTGGTATAAATTTATTGCAGTAAACTATGATTTATATATGGCAGGCGATGTTGAAACATTGTGGACAAAGGTTTCTGAGTCTATGGCAGAATTTATGCAGCCTGTATTTGTAAAAATCTGTGGTGAATATTTACAGGAAAAGAGCGTAGAAAATATGCTTCCTTTCACAATAGAAGAGCTTGGTAACTGGTGGGTCAATGACGACGAAGCCGGAACAACAGAGGGCTTTGATATTGTTTCACTTGGAAAGTGTGAAGGACGTTCAGCAACAATTTTCTGTGAATGTTACTATAATAACGAGCCAATCGAGGTTGCACAGCTCAAGGCTCTTATTGAAAAGACGAAGCAGCTCAAAAGAGAAGGCGATGTTTTTTATATCGTATTTTCAAAAGCAGGCTTCAATGAAAACGCGACTACAATTTCATCAGCAATTAAGAATATCATGTTAATTTCGTTGGATGAGATTAGATAAATTAGGAGGAGAAAGATGACAAACCAAGAGCTACAAAAAACAGCTATAGAAGTCCGCAAGGGCATCATTGAAGGTGTTCACGCTGCAAAAGCAGGACATCCAGGCGGATCATTATCAGCAACAGAGTTATTCACATATCTTTATTTTGAGGAGATGAATATCGACCCTCAGAATCCAGATAAGGCAGACCGTGACAGATTCGTACTTTCAAAGGGTCACACAGCACCTGGTCTTTATTCGACACTTGCACAGAGAGGTTATTTTGATCCTAAGGAAATGCTTACTCTCCGTCAGATTGGTTCAAATCTTCAGGGACATCCATGTATTCAACATACAAAGGGTCTTGATGCTTCATCAGGTTCACTTGGACAGGGAATTTCTGTTGCAGCAGGTATGGCACTCTCAGCTAAGCTTTCAAATGAGTCATATAAAGTATATACACTTCTCGGAGATGGTGAAATCGAAGAGGGTCAGGTTTGGGAAGCAGCAATGTTTGCTGGTGCAAAGAAGCTTGATAATCTCGTAGTTATCGTTGATAACAATGGTCTTCAGATTGATGGACCAATCGAAGAGGTTAATAGCCCATATCCAATCGCTGACAAATTCAGAGCTTTCAAGTTCCATGTTATCGAGGTTGAGGATGGAAATGATTTCGATCAGCTTCGCGATGCTTTCAATGAAGCACACCAGATTAAGGGACAGCCAATTGCAATCGTTATGAAGACTGTAAAGGGCAAGGGTGTTTCATTCATGGAGAACCAGGTTGGTTGGCATGGAAAAGCACCAAACGATGAAGAATTTGCAATTGCAATGGAAGAATTAAAGAAAGCAGGTGAAGCATTATGTCAGAAGTAAAGAAAATCGCAACTAGAGATAGCTATGGTAATGCTCTCGTTGCTTTAGCTAAAGAGCATGATAATCTTGTAGTTTTAGATGCTGACCTTGCAGCAGCTACAAAGACAGGTACTTTTAAGAAGGAATATCCAGAGCGTTTTATCGATTGTGGTATTGCTGAGTCAAACCTTATGGGCGTAGGCGCAGGTCTTGCACTTACAGGAAAGGTTCCATTTTGTTCAACATTTGCAATGTTTGCAGCAGGTCGTGCCTTTGAGCAGGTTCGTAACTCAATCGGTTATCCACATGCCAATGTAAAAATTGGTGCAACACACGCTGGTATTTCAGTAGGTGAAGATGGTGCAACACATCAGTGTAACGAGGATATCGCACTTATGCGTACAATTCCTGGTATGACAATCATCAATCCTTCTGATGATGTAGAGGCAAAGGCTGCAGTTAAGGCAGCATATGAGCTTGATGGTCCAGTTTATTTGAGATTTGGACGTCTTGCAGTACCTGTTATCAATGACAACGCTGATTATAAGTTTGAAATCGGCAAGGGTGTTGTCTTAAAAGAAGGTAAAGATGTAACAATCATCGCAACAGGTCTTGAGGTAAATGAGTCTCTTGAGGCTGCAAAGCTTCTTGCAGCAGATGGAATTGATGCTGAGGTTATCAATATCCATACAATCAAGCCTCTTGATGAGGAGCTTGTAGTAGCTAGTGCAGCTAAGACAGGAAAGGTTGTTACTGTTGAAGAGCATTCTATCGTAGGAGGTCTTGGAGGTGCTGTTGCTGAGGTTCTCTCAGAAAAGCAGCCAACAAAGATGCTTCGTATCGGTGTAAACGATGTGTTTGGTGAGTCAGGTCCAGCAGTAAAGCTTCTTGAGAAGTATGAGCTTGATGCAGCAGGTATTTACAAACAGGTAAAGGCTTGGTTCTAAAATTCGATTTTCGATATTATTGCCCTTGTTATGATATGAACAAGGGCGTTTTTTGCTATTTTTGATAAAAAGGTACAGTGTTATGTGCTTGTGTACTTTAAGTAGATAACAAAGAAATGAGAATGTTTTTATGTATGAACAGTTTAGAAGTGTAATAAAAACAATTGATGATTATGTATGGGGATTGCCATTAATTCTATTAATTATATGTGCTGGAATTTTTCTCACAATTAGATTAAGAGGTATTCAATTTACACAGCTAAAAAAAGCAATTAAGTTAGTTAAAAAAAGTGAAGCTGATGGTAAAAATGGTGATGTAAGTGGTTTTGCATCTCTTTGTACAGCATTATCTGCGACAATTGGTACAGGAAATATTGTTGGTGTGGCAACAGCAATAGTAACGGGTGGTCCCGGAGCATTGTTTTGGATGTGGATTGCTGCTATATTTGGGACAGCAACAAAATTTTCTGAGTGTATGCTTGCTCACAGGTTTCGTATGGTATGTGCGGATGGACATGTTTTAGGTGGACCATTTTACTATATTGAAAAAGGGATGGGGCAAAAATGGAAATGGCTTGCAAAGCTATTTGCCACATTTGGGGTAATTGTAGGCCTTTTAGGCATTGGAACATGTGTACAAGTAAATAGTATTTCAAGTGCGATAAATAATTTTCTTGACCCAGATAATATGTGGAAAGTAAGTATGTTTGGAAATACCTATTCGTGGACAGTTGTAATTTCAGGTATCATTTTGACAATTTGCGTTGGGCTGGTAGTTATCGGTGGAATAAAAAGAATTGCAAAGGTCTCAGAAGTACTTGTTCCAGTTATGGCAATTTTATATGTTGTTGCAACTCTTACGATTATTGTTTGCAATATTACAAAGATACCAATGGTGCTATTAACGATAATTGAAGGTGCCTTTGGTATTAGATCGGTAGCGGGTGGAGCTTTGGGAACTGTGCTTGTAGCGATGCAAAAGGGTGTATCCAGGGGGATTTTTTCAAATGAAGCGGGACTTGGTAGTGCGCCAATAGCTGCTGCCGCAGCAAAAACGAATGAACCAGTAGAACAGGGGTTGATTTCTATGCTGGGAACATATATTGATACAATCGTTATTTGTTCGCTTACGGGAATTGCTATTCTAGTTACAGGTGCCTGTAATACAGGACTTGAAGGTGCAGCTGTTACAATGAGGGCTTTTCAAATGGGTCTACCTCTTCCTGATAAATTGAGTGAATTAATATTGGTGTTGTGCCTTGTATTTTTCGCTTTTACCACAATTCTAGGGTGGAATTATTATAGTGAAAAATGCTTGGAGTATATAATAAAAGATAATAAAGTAGTTGTTTGGGGCTTTAGATTGTTGTACATTGCGGCAGTTTTCATTGGACCTTATATGGCAATTTCTTCTGTTTGGACAATTGCTGATATATGTAATGGTTTAATGGCACTTCCAAATGTAATTGCACTGTTAGCTTTAAATGGGATTGTAGTCGCTGAGGTGAAGAAATATTTAGATAAATAAAGCAAATAGTATTTATACAAAGAAAAATAGAAAATAAAGTATATTTGATATAGAAAAAAAGCCCTTGTCACTAGGAAAATCTGTTTTCCAAACAGTAAAAAAGATATCTCCTGTGGCAAGGGCTATTGTCGAGTTATTAAGAAAACGAAGCATTAGTTAATTTATACAAATTTGTAGATGGTTGTAGATTTAGACTCAACGCCAGCTTTTGCAATAGGCTGAGGGAAGCTAGGAACGTTAATTGCATTTGGGAAGTACTGAGACTCAAAGCATACACCGAAGCGCTTACCATATGGGAAGCCGCCCTTGCCGACCTCAGCTTCTGTAAGGTAGTTTGCTGCATAGAGCTGTATGCCTGGTAAAGTCGTGTAAACTTCCATCTTTTTGCCGCTCTTAGGGTCGCAAAGAGAACAACTTGGTTTGTTAAGTGATGGGTTGTTAAGTACGTAGTTGTGGTCAAAACCGCCTGCCCAGTTGAGCTGGTCGTAATCAGCATCTGTGTCTACGGAAAGGGCTTTTGGTGTAGTGAAATCCATAGGTGTGCCCTTTACATCAGTAAGCTCACCGTGTGGGATTGACTCAGAGTCTGTGTATGTGAATTTGTCAGCATCAATCCATACGATTTGATCCATAACTGAACCAGCATCGTGTCCAGAAAGGTTGAAGTATGAATGATTTGTTGGGTTGAATATTGTATCAACATCAGAAACTCCACTATAATCAAGGCGTAAAGCATTGTCATCTGAAAGGGTATATGTGATATTGATATCCATTTCACCAGGGAAACCACACTCCATATCAGCCTTGTGACATGAAAATTTGATGTGTGATTCGTCGTATTCAACAACATCCCAAATGCGACGGTGCATAGGTGAAAAGCCAGAGTGAAGATTGTTTTTGCCGTCATTCTGGTCTAAAACATATTCTTTTCCATTTAAACTAAACTTGGAATCACCGATTCTATTACCGTTTGGGCAAATGCAGCAGCCTAAGCCAGGACCATTTACAAAATAGTCCTCGATATTTTCATAGCCTAGAACCACATCTGTGCAAACACCATCTTTGTCTGGAACCCAGAGTTCTAAGAGATTGCAGCCGTAATTCATAATTTTAGCCTGCATACCATTTTTATTGATAAGAGTGTATGCAAAAATCTCTTCATTATCTTTTGTTAATCTGATTTTTTCCTTTTCCACGTAAAAATACCTCCATTTTTCAACTAATTTTATGATACGTGAGGTTCGGTGGTTTCGCAAGGATTAAGTAAATAAGTGGCAAATAATGGATTAGAAATTGTCAAAAAGTTACCATCACATAATTTTGTTAATAATTTTACAAAATTATTTCACTGATTGTTCACGTTAGTTGATGGCGGCTTTGATAATATGAAATTAGGAAGATGGGGTTTGTAGCCGCAAGCGGCTTAGAAAGAAAAATTAGAGTGTGGTTTTTATGGAAAAAATACAGGATTTTTCAATCGAGCAATATGATGAGACTAGTGTAGAAAAAAATTTCAAAAGATTTTTCGATAGTATCCCTGTTGGTGCTGCAATTTTTCGATATTCTGGCGAGGAGTACGTCATTGAGGGAATAAATGATACAGCTATATCTACCTTGAACAAGTGGGGAAAATTTCTAACTGTGGATGGAAATAAGCCCCAGGAAGAAATTTTTAAGGGGATGACTTTGTCTGAGATTGCAAGGGTACTTCTGCCTGTAGATAGTAAGCGTTTCAAGAAAAGTGTCGAAAAATGCAAGTACGAGATTGTGAGTACAGCCAAGTATCAGATTGTATATGAAAGAAAGCAGAAAGTCAGATCAAAAAAGCTTGGAAATGCAGAAATTAATATTATTGATGAAAATGGAAATCAGATTATCAAAGAAAAGGTCTGGATTTTAGCAAAGGTGCGAAAATCTATGCTTGCAGATGGCAGAGAGTATGTGATAGCAGTATTTGAGGACATTACTATACAGATGAGAGCCGAGGAAGAACTGATAAATAAGCAGCAAAAGCTGATAAATCTTAATTACCATGATGCTTTGACGGATGTATTAAATCGCTCATCCTATAATGAGTATATTAGAAAAAGAGGGCACAATAAGCTTAAAAATATGGGTGTAGCCTATATTGATTTGCTGGGATTAAAGGAAATCAATGAATTGTATGGTCACGGGAAAGGTGATGAGGCTATACGTTTAGCAGCTCTCTTGATTCAGCATTATTTTGAAAAAGATGAGATTTATCGTTTGTCTGGAGATGAATTTGTCGTAATTAAGGAGCATATTGATTCGGATATGTTTTATGGACGAATCGCCCAGCTTCAATGTGAATTTGATAAATATGAGCTTGCAACAATGGGTGCTCTGTGGAATGACGAGACCTATAATATTGAAAAAGAGTTAAATAAAGCAGAAATTATGCAACGAATTGCCAAGCAGGATTATTATGCAAATCACAGCGAAGAAAAGGCAAAAAAGATTCCTTTAGAGCTAGGTTGCTTACTGCAGGATATAAAGAGCGGTAGATACGTGATGTATTTACAGCCAAAGGCATATACGGATAGCACGGTTGTTGTAGCAGCAGAATCTTTAATCAGAAAAATTGATAGAGATGGAAGGATTGTTCCACCTGGCGAGTTTGTACCGATTCTTGAAAAAGCCAGATTAGTGCCGTATCTTGACTTTTTTATGTTGGAGGAAACCTGTAAAACATTGGAAAAATGGAATAAGCAGGAGCCCGCGGATATGAAAATTTCAGTAAATATGAGTCGTGTAACCTTAGCAGAGCCAGATTATATTAATCGAGTTCTTTCTATTACAGATAAGTACGATATTAAAAGAAATCAGGTAGAGTTTGAAATTACTGAATCGCAGGAGACAATGGACAAAAAAAAACTGGGCGAAATAATACTTGAGCTTGCCGATTTGGGATTTGGCGTTTCTTTGGATGACCTTGGAACAGAGTATTCTTCTGTAATGATGCTTGCAATGCCTGGAATTGATACCGTAAAAATTGACAGAGGCTTTGTCCTTCAGATGGATACGGACTCGGGTAAGATTTTGGTACAGCATATCATAGAAATGTGCCATGATTTAGGTGAGAAATGTATTGCTGAAGGAGTCGAAGATGACGAAACTCGCGAGATGCTGCGAAGCATGGGTTGTGATATGTATCAGGGATATCTTTTGGCAAAGCCAATTTCGATAGTTGATTTTGAAAAAATGCTTGGAAAAAATGATGATATATAGAACTATTGGTGATATAAACGGGAAGAGTAGTAAATGAATACAGTATCACAATACAAATTAATTGGAAAAATTCAGATTGCAATTTCAAAGTCAAAAACACTAGAGGAAGCTTTTAATGTTGGACTTGAGATTATGCAGGAAGAGTGTAACATCGATTATGCTGTTGTATGGTTGTTTGATAATGAAACAAAGCGATTAAGACCATATACAGCAGTGAGTCCTGTAGATATCACTTATAAAAGCTATGGTATAGGTGAAGAACTTGTTGGTAAGGTGTATGAGCAGGAGGAGACAAAGCGTGTAAATAGCGATGCGATGAAAAAATACTCAGAACGTCTGTTTTCTATTGAAATTGAATCAGAGATAATAGTGTTATTAACTGATAATTATGGCAAATACGGTTGTGTTCAGTTTATAAATAAAAAGGGTAATACTAGTATGACCAATGACATCATGGATATTTTAGATATTATGGTAAATATGATTGGAATTTGTATTACAGATAATGAGCATATTGAAATACCGTGGAAAATGAATGATATAATTATTTGTGTCAGAAATCTTGTGAAGAAATACAAGAGTGGTGAAGACGGAATAATTAGTGTGCTAAAGGGTATCAATCTTGATGTATATCTAGGAGAATTTTTAGTAATATTAGGGGAATCCGGATGTGGAAAATCTACGTTATTGAATATTATTGCAGGTATAGATGAAACCACCTCAGGCAAAGTGCTATATAAGGAGTTTTGTGTTACTAGCGCAAGTAGGAGACAGTTAACAAAATATAGAAGAGATAATATTGGTTTCATTTTTCAAAATTACAATTTAATGCCAAATTTGAATGCAAAGGAAAACATTGAATTAATTTCAGAAAGTGTTAAAAATCCCATTGATAGTATGACAGCATTAAAGATGGTAGGTCTAGAAAATAAGGCAGAAAAATATCCATCACAATTGTCTGGTGGGCAACAGCAGCGAGTTTCAATTGCTAGAGCATTGGCAAAAAATCCCAATATTATTATTGCAGATGAACCCACGGCATCACTTGATTATAAGACAAGTGTTGAAGTACTTACAGTAATGGAAGAATTAGTAAAAAAAGGTACAACAATGATTATGGTTACGCACAATGAAGAAATAGCAAAAATGGCTGATCGAGTGATAAAACTTAGAGATGGACTTCCATACAAGATTACAATAAATAGAAGACCAAAGCATGCAAATGAACTTTTGTGGTAAATATATGAGAAAGACATTATTCAAAGATTTAGTAAGGACGATAAAAAAATCATTTGTAATTTTTGTTTCAATTATTTTTTTTACAATGCTGTGTGTCGCACTTTATACGAGTATGGAGTGGACAACAGATAGTATAATAAAAAGTGTTGATGATACCATGGAAGTTGCAAGATTGTACGATATTAGAATGTTGTATAATCGGAGTTTGTCCGAAGAAGATTTACAAGAGATTTCAAAAATATATGCCGTAGATGAGATATTAGGTAATAGATTTGGGTACAGCACATTTGTTTTCAATGAAAATAAGTCTGTTCAAGCGAGAATTATTGAAATAAACGATGCTATAAATATGCCACAAAATGTTGAAGGACGGCTTCCAAAAACAAGTAAGGATGTGGCAGTATGTAAAAAGTGGGCTAGCGACAATGGTGTTAAGATAGGCGATAAGCTTAGAATTGTTCCGGAGGATTCTGGTTTTGCTACATTGGCAGAAAACGAGCTTATTGTATCAGCTTTTATGGATACAATTGAATATAACGAACTAAATGTTCCTGGTTATGGAGTTTCTGAGCAAAATCAATTACCGGTTGGATGTATCCTTTATGTGTGCAAAGAAGCTTTTAATCCTTCAATTTATCAAAACGGAAATCAAGTATTAATCAGATGTGATAAATTGAGAGAGTATTCAGCATTTTCTGAGGAATATAAACTTCAAATAGAAAGTATTAAAAATAATATTGTTGCTTATTTGAAAAAGACAAATTTTTCAGATTTTGTAATAACAGATAGGACATATCTTCCAACTGTTGTTGTTCCGGCAAATCTCACACTTTCGCTTAATAGTGTAAAAGGAATATTAGTATATGTGTTTTTAATTATTGGATTACTAATATGTTATGGTTCGATAATTAGAATGGTATACGAACAGACTTATTTGATTGGCACAAAGCTAGCCATGGGAATAAGCGTTAGAGAAATTAGGATACAGTATTGTATATATACAGGTTTGGCAATTAGTTTAGGGTGTATTTTTGGAACTTTTCTTGGTCGATTATTAGCAACAAAGCTATTAGATGTATCTAGTAAAAATTATGCTATGCCATTTGAGTTAAAAATGGGCGTTGGACCGTTAATTTTTATATGTATAATTGAAATAGTATTAGGAATTATTGTCACATTATTGGGAGTAAATAGTACATTAAAAATAAAGATAGTAGATTTGTTAAAGGGTGACAGAAGAATAAAAGCAAGGAAGCGTTTTTTTGAAAATTCAGCATTGTGGAAGAAAATGTCACATTTTAGTAAAACTGTCATTAACAATTTTCTTAATGAAAAAAAGAGAGTTTTTGAAACGCTAATAGGAATTGTCGGAAGTACAATTTTGATTATGGTTTCTTTGATAATGTATTATGATGTAAAGCAAAGTTTTAAAATGCAATATTCAGATTTTTTTAAATTTGACTCATATATATATTATGATGGTAGCGATATGGCATATGAGGAAATTTCTTCTTTGTTGGATAAAATGGATATTTCATATGCAAATGTAATGTATACTCGTAAGTATATAAAAGAACCAGATAATCAGAAGTGTAATACACATATTATTGTATACGATGATGTAGATTCTATTAGTAATTTAGTTAATATTGTACCCGACAGGAAAAGTACAGATAAAAAAACATATCAAGGCTTATGGGTTAGTTCTGCTTATCAAAAATATTATGGCGAGGAGCAGACTGAAAAACTGTGTTTTATTGGAGAAAATAAGGATTTTGATGTTCCAATAAATGGTTTTTTTAAGTATTATTTAACCTATTGTCAGCTATTTATGGATAAAGAAATGTACGAGGAATATATGGGTGGTAAAGTGGTTAATAATGCCATAATGCTTGATTTGTCGGGGAAAAGTCAAGCGAAGTTACTGGACGAGTTGATAAAAATACCAGGATATCGGATGTTTATAGATTATTATAAGCAGACACATAATAGTTATGGAACTTTTGAGAATATAATAAATGTGCTTGTAATAATATATTTTTTGCTTGCGGTTGTATTATCATTTATGGTCTCTCTTAGTGTATTATATATGTTTGTAAAAGAGAAAAAGCGTGAGTTAATTACAATGATGATAATTGCTTATTCACCAGCAAAAGTAAAACTATATATATTCTGTGATACGGCTTTTATTACAGTAGTAGGTGTCATTTTGGGGTTATTATTGGGTACTGTAGTGGGTTTAAAAAGTGTTGCAGCTTTTGAAAATGATGTTGTTAATTTTTTCCATGGAGTAAATATATGGCTATATATTATCGCATCAGGTTTAGTATTATTAATTATGATATGCCTGAGTTTGATAGTTCAAAGAAGAATCAATAGTTTTAAATTAGCAGATATTAATGAGGAGTAAAAATGAAACAGGATTGTGAGAAAAAAATTAAAGAATATTTTAGTAAAAAAACAAAAATATCTGTCGAGGAACTCGATATAGATATTATGATGTCCGAATATGGAATTACTTCGCTTCAGTTTTTAGAATATATAGTTGAGATAGAGGACATATTCGAGATAAAATTTTCCGAGCGAGACCTTAATAATATATATTCAATAAATGATTTAATTAAATGTGTAGAAGGAAAGAAATCAAATGAGAGAGATTAATGTATCAAAAGGTGTCAGTATAATAGCTGTTATGGTGCTACACATATTATTTATTAATATATACACACCACGACCTTGGATAAGGTGCGTGGGTTTTTTGGTGTTAATATTTTTCATTGTGCCAGGCTATGAGTTTGCAGGTGGAAAAGTATCTTTGAGTAAGAATTATCATGATAATGTTTTTGTGCCATTTATTTATTTGACTAAATATTATTTAATTTTGGCGTTTTTATATAGTATTATTATGATAATAACAGGAAAAATGGACATTATTGGTTGTATATATTCGACTTTGTGCGAAATATTTACAGAATCATTAGTACAAAAAATACCAGGAATGGAATATCCAGGTTATAGATTTAAACAGGTATTTTCGGTGTATTGGTTGATGCGAGATTATATTCTTGCAAATATTCTTACGATTTTGGTTATTAAATTATATATGAAAGGAAAGGCTTGGAAAATAGCAACTGTTAGCATTTTACTGACATTTTCAGCAATGTGTTATATTTTTCTTCCTAATTTGCCATTTCAATTACAAATGATACCATCATTTTCAATGTTCATTTTTTGGGGGTATATTTTAAAATATGAAAAAATATATTTGAAGTTTTTGCAGTTATTAAAATGGCAGCGGATAGTAATTTCTTTGAGTTTATTGTTGGCGTGTATTTGTATTTCTTCTCAATTAGAAATAAATCATGTAGCATCAGGAAGATTTTTAATGAATGATTCTTCATTTTATAGTTGGTTTTTGGGAATGCTTGTTGGCGGATTATGTATTATTCCATGTCTTTATGGGGCAAGGGTTTTAGCAAAATGTGAAAAAGTATCTGTTTTCTTAACAACTATGGGTAGAGGTGCAGCAGATATTAATTTTGTACACATATTTTTTGCAATGTCATTTTTTCAAATTACTGGTATACAAAACGGCAGATGCATTTTAGAACCAGTGGAAGTTACACCAAGTTTATTTTTACAATTTATGATTTCATTCCTGTTTGCATTTTGTATGTCATATGGATGGTTATTTTTGCATAAAAAAGTGTTGGCTATTAAGGTAAAATATAAAAAAGGAATTTTGCTGAAAAATAATGTATGAGAAAAGAAAGAGAAATAGTGAATAATAAATTATCATCTAATAAAACAATTTCAGGTTTAATAAAAAAGAATCATGAAGAGCATGGCGATTTGCCTGCTCTTTATTTGGGTGAGAATGAGAAAAAAAAGGTTTCATTTACAGATTTGTATTTTTCAATAAAAAGGATTCAGGATTTTTTGTTGCAAAATTTTCGAGAATCACATATTGCAATTTTAGGGGAAAATTATTCCGAATGGTTCATAGCATACCTGGGAATTATTTGTAGTGATTGTGTAGCTGTATTAATTGAAAAGGAGTTGCCGCCAGACGAAATATTAGCTCGCCTAATTTATACTGATTGTAAGGCAATATTTATTTCAGATACATACATAGATTATGAGGAGAAATTTGAAAAGAATGGAATTAAGGTTATTTCTTTAAAATGTATTGGTAGCATTGTAAATGAAGTAATTAGTGGGGATAAAGATTTTCAAGGTGAGCTAGAATGCTTTAGTAACGTTGATTTACCGGCTCAGATAGTATTTACATCGGGGACTTCAGGTGATCAGAAGGCTGTTATGCTGAGTCAAAAAAATATTATTGAAAATATGTATGCCGGATGTTCTAGATATTATATAGAGAGTAACTCGGTTTGTTTGGTACCATTGCCATTATATCATGTTTTTACATTAACGAGTGTTATGGGTATTTCATTAGTATTTAGAGGAATTGTGAATTTTTCAACACCAAGGAATATAATTAAGGATTTAATAAGGTTACAACCAGATTGTGTTATTCTGGTTCCTGCTATTATTAGAATGATATATGACAAGATAGAAGAGATGACAAATGAGAAAATAAATAATCTGTTTGGTAAAAGATTAATAATCCTATGTGGAGGAGCAAGCTTACCAATAGATATTCAAGAAAAACTTTGTCGGAAAGAAATAGAAATAGTATATGGATATGGAATAACAGAATGTTCGCCTATTATATCAATGGATACTGTTAAAGCAGGAGTTCACATTGGAAGTGTAGGGCGGGCAATAAGTTGCTGTGAGGTTTTTGTAAATGCACCTGATAAAAATGGCATTGGTGAGCTTGCGGTTAGTGGCGAAAATGTAATGATGGGGTATTATAAGGATGCCGCTGCAACTAATAAGGTTCTTAAGGATGGGATTTTATACACGGGAGATATGGGTTATATTGATGATGAGGGGTATATTTATATTACGGGTAGAAAAAAGAATTTAATAATTTTGTCAAATGGAAAAAATGTGTCTCCGGAGGAAATAGAAAGTAAATTTCTATCATTAAATTATGTTCAAGAGGTTTGTGTATATGAAGAAAATGATAAAATAGTGGGTGAGTTCTATTTAGATATTGAAAGATATCCTGATGCAAAAAGTCTTTTGGAAAAGGATATTGTAACAGTTAATAGAAGTCTTCCAAAATATAAAAATATTACTGAAATACGAATGAGGAATATTCCTTTTGAAAAAAATCAGATGATGAAAAGTTATAGGAAGAAGTGAAATTAGAAATAAAGCTTTTTTTACAAACTGCTAATTATGGTAGAATTAGTTATATGAAAAAATGGTCAGGGGATTATGAGTAAAAAAAAGCGGAAAAAGAAAACAGGAATTGAAAAAATCTGGACTGTATTCAAGGTTCAATTGGTATTACTGGTTCTTATTATTGGGGCAATTGCATATTATTATGTGGGCGGTTATGCATCAAAGGTTTCGCAGATGAAGGATGAGGCACAACAATTCGTTGCTGCTTCAAGTGAAGAGACCTTTAGACAGACTGAATCAAGTGTGCTTTATGATGTAAATGGCTCAGTTATCAAGGTAATGAAGGGCGAGAAGGATGTTTTCTATTTGCCTTATGATGAGATACCATCTTACGCTACTCAAGCACTTATTTCCATTGAGGACAAGAAATTCTATAAGCATAGCGGTGTAGACTATAAAGCTATTGCGCGTGCTGTTTATGCGATGATTCAAAAGCGCGAGGTTACACAGGGTGCCAGTACAATAACTCAGCAGTTGGCGCGAAATATGTTCCTTTCCACAGAAAAGACCTGGGAAAGAAAGGTTGAGGAAATCTATATTTCAGTCAATTTGGAGGAGAAATATACAAAAGAGCAAATCCTTGAGTTTTACCTGAATAATGTATATTTTGCAAATGGTTATTATGGTATTGAGGCTGCGGCAAAGGGATATTTTAACAAGGACGCTAAGCAGCTTTCCTTATCTCAGATATGCTATCTGATGGCAATTCCGAATTCACCGACGCGTTTTGACCCGGTTTTACATCCGGATAAGACAATTGAGCGACGAGATTTGATACTTAAAAATATGCTTGAAGATAATATCATCAGTCAGAGAGTATATGATGAGGCCAGAACTGAGCAGATTCAGCTTTCAAGACCTGAAGCTCAGAAAAATGATTATGTTGAGACATTTGCAAATTATTGTGCGACCAGACAGCTCATGGCACTAGATGGATTTGAGTTCAAGACGACTTTTTTGACGGATTCAGAGAAAAAGGATTACCAAAAGGCTTATAACGAGTCGTATGAAAAGTGGAATCGCGATCTTTTTATTGGTGGTTATAGGATTTATACATCACTTGATATGGCAAAGCAGGCAATGCTTCAGGAGTCGATAGATGTGAATCTACAGGAATTTGACGAGAAATCAGAGGAAGGCATCTATCAGCTTCAGTCAGCGGGTGTTTGTATAAATAATGAGACCGGTCTTGTAGAGGCAATTGTCGGTGGTCGAAGTCAGGAGCATGCCGGATATACGTTAAATCGTGCATTTCAGAGCTTTAGACAGCCCGGAAGCTCGATAAAGCCTTTGATTGTCTATACGCCTTCTTTAGAGCGAGGCTATGAGCCAGATACAATTGTATCTGATGTAGAGTTAGAGGATGGACCATCGAATTCATCAGGTACCTACTCAGGAGATATATCTTTACGTCAGGCGGTGGCATATTCGAAAAACACTGTAGCCTGGCAGCTATATGAGGAATTAACGCCTCGAGTTGGTATGAAATACTTAGAGGATATGGAATTCTCAAAGCTGGATGAAAATGATTATGGTATGGCTGCTTGTTTAGGTGGTCTTACAAATGGTGTGAGCCCACTTGAGATGGCGAGGGCCTACTGTACTATCTATAATGACGGTTTTATGCGAGATTCAGATTGTATCCTAAAGATTGAGGATGCAAAAGGTAATATCATCTACGAACACGAGGATGACTTAGTAGAGATATACAAAGAAAATGCCGCAAGAACAATGACAAGCATGCTGGAATCAGTTATAATTGACGGTACGGCGAAGGGCATTGATTTAGGCGATATGCCATGTGCTGGAAAGACAGGAACCACGAATGATAACCGTGATGGCTGGTTTGTAGGATATACAGATTATTTCACTACGAGTATTTGGGTTGGTTACGATAAGCCAAAGACTGTGCCAGGTCTAACTGGTTCAAGCTATCCAGCAGCGATTTGGGAAACTTACATGAGTGCTTTACACAACGGCTTCGAGCCACGTGAGTTTAAGAAGCCTGTGAATTTTATCGGAACAGAGGTGCAGGAGGATATTGAGCTACCTGAAGAGAATACCGATGAAATAGAAGAAGAGCATCAGGAGATGACTCAGACAATTACACAGGTTTTTGAAGGTACAGAGATTCCCGAGGGAGTAATTCCTGACAATGCTGAAAATGTCACAATTACAACAGTTACCGAAGTGGTGCCACCAGTAGAGGAAAATCCTGTGGTGCCGCCGGAAGAGAATCCGGTAGAGGGAGCTGTTAATTAGAATATGTATTACGGAGGAAGTTTTTTATGGGAAATTATGGCTTTGGTTTAGACCTTGGAGGAACTACATGTAAGTGTGGACTTTTCAAGACAACAGGAGAGCTTGTTGAAAAATGGGAGGTGCCTACAGATACTTCAAACGGTGGCGCTAATATCTTGAAAAATCTTGCCGCTGAGGTTAAGGCAAAGATGGCAGAAAAGAGCATTGCAGCAGATGATGTTGTTGGTGTAGGAATTGGCGTTCCTGGCCCTGTTTCTGCAGATGGTGTTGTAAATAAATGTGTAAATCTCGGCTGGGGTGTTTTCAATGTAGCAAGTGAGCTTTCAGAGCATCTTGGCGGTATGAAGGTAAAGGTAGGAAATGATGCCAATGTTGCAGCTTTAGGCGAGGCTTGGATGGGCGCAGCAAAGGATTTTTCCAGCTCAGTAATGGTTACTCTTGGAACTGGTGTAGGCGGTGGCGTTATCATTGATGATGAAATCGTATGTGGTTTTAAGGGTGCAGCAGGTGAAATCGGTCATATTCGTGTGAATTATGATGAGACAGATAGCTGTGGTTGTGGTAATTGTGGCTGCCTCGAGCAGTACGCATCAGCTACAGGTATTGCAAAGCTTGCAAGAAAGCGTCTTTTGAAGAATTCTGATGCATCTTCACTTCGTGACATTGCACTTGAGGATGTAATTGCAAAGGATGTTTTTGATGCAGCAAAAGCTGGAGATGCAGTAGCAATTGAGATTGCAAACCAGGCAATGGACTTCCTTGCTCAGGGCTTACAGGTTATTTCAGCCGTAGTAAATCCAGAAGCCTTCGTAATTGGTGGTGGAGTTTCAAAGGCTGGTGAGTACCTCACAGATATGGTTGAAGATAAATTCAACAAGATAGCATTCCACGGCTGCCGCGGCACAAAGATTGTAATTGCAAAGCTTGGAAACGACGCTGGAATGTATGGTTGCATGAAGATGTTATTTTAATTTGCTAAGCTATTATAAAAATCACTAGCTGCTCTGGGCAGCTAGTGATTTGATTTAGCTGACACTGTCTGTCAGCTAATATTTATCGGGGTGTGGCCCAGTTGGTAGGGCGCTACATTCGGGATGTAGAGGCCGCGCGTTCGACTCGCGTCACTCCGATTGATTTTTAAAAATGTCCTTTTGGTGCGCACAGCACTAGAGGTTGTGGGGGAATTCCCCACAACCAAAAGACTTGTGCGCCCCAAAAGGACAATTTTAAAAATTTGGCTAACTCTCACTATTTTACGGGAAAATGGGGTACAATATTTATATATGATGAGGGGGTTTTACAATGGAGCATTTTATTGAGACATTTTTAAGAATTGTAAAAGAAAATGAGGATAAGTCGGCTGTATCAGATGAATTCAGTACATTTACTTATGGGGAGCTGCTGAATTATGGTTTGGTGATAGCTGCGAATTTGAGGGCAAAGGGCGCAGGGCCTAAAAGTCGTATTATTGTTGAGATTCCTAGGAGTAAGGAGTATGCGGGAGCGCTTTTGGGATGCTGGTTTTGTGGAGCAGTTGCGATTCCTCTTTCTGATGACTATCCTGAAGAAAGACTTTTGTATATAAAAAATGATTCAAAGTGTGAGCTTACAATAAATTCTGAGTTTATCAAGGCTATGGATATGTCTATGACAACAGAGCCTTATATTGGTGAACTTTCTGATGAAGGAATCGTGATTTATACATCGGGTTCTACTGGTAATCCGAAAGGTGTAATTCATGATTTTTATTCTATTGCAGCGGTAATAGACAGAAATATTTCCAGAGAAGAAGCAGATGATACAGAAAAAAATGATATTGCTGGTTTGGTGGCTCCTTTTACGTTTATAGTTGGTATATCACTTTTTCTTGCTGCTATGTCTATGGCAAAGCATCTTTATATTGTTTCAGATGAAATCCGTCGAGACCCATACAAATTAGCTGCTTATTATGATGAAAATAATATCGAGTCTTCATTTATTCCACCAAGAATGGTTGATTTTATGCTTCAACATAATTCATCGTTGAAGTTTATTTCTGTGGGTTCAGAAAGAATCAGGGATATATTTTTTGATGGGAACCCTGTCGTCGTGAATGGATACGGTTCGACAGAAACCTTTGGTGCAATTTTAGCTTTTGCAATCGATAAAAAATATGATAATACGCCAATTGGTAAACCAGTTGGTGAAGAAAAGGCATACGTTTTAGATGATAATAATCAAGAGGTAGTCACAGGCGAGCTCTGTATTTCAGGATATTTGGCAAAAGGGTATCTGAATCGTGAAAAGGAAACAAAGAGAGTATTTGTTAAAAATCCTTTTAAAGAAATTGACGGTTATGATCGAATGTTTAGAACAGGGGATATTGTTACGCGTCTTGATGATGGAAATCTTGTTTTTGTTGAGCGCAAGGACTGGATGATAAAAATCAATGGTCAGCGTGTCGAGCCAGGTGAGGTCGAGGGTACAATTCGCCGTTTTCCAGGGATAAAAGAGGCTGTTATCAGAGATTTTACTGCAAAAAACGGAATCACTTACCTTGCAGCATATTATACAAGCGAGGAGTCTATATCGCCTGAAAAGTTAAAGGAGTACTGTACAATAAATCTCACTTCGTATATGGTTCCATCCTTCTATATCCAAATGGATAAGCTGCCAATAAATCCAAATGGAAAATTGGACCGAAAAAATCTTCCTGAGCCTGATTTTTCTGCGTATAAGAGTGAATATGTGAAGCCTTTAAATAAGCTTGAGGAGGCTCTTTGTAAGGCGTTTGAAAAGGTGCTTTCTTGTGAAAATGTAGGAAGAAATGATGACTTTTTCCTTCTTGGCGGCGATTCTGTCAAGGCAATGGAAGCTATCAATATGCTGGATGATCTTCCACTTGATGCGCAGATATTTATACAGGGAAGGACGCCTGCTCTTATTGCAAAGCTGATAGAAAATGGTGGTGCAGATGAGCCTGAATTTGATAGGGTTGAAAGGTCGGAGTATCCTTTGACTACTTCTCAGTTGGGGGTATATCTGGAGGCAATTCAAAAGCCAGAAAGCCTTATGTATAATAATCCAATAAGTATAACCTTATCTACTGATGTAGATTCAAAAAGGCTTATTGATGCTGTTGCAAGGGCTGTGAATAATCATAAGGCTTATCACTGTAGTATCGATATACAAAATAAAGTACCTTGTATGGTTCCTGACGATAGGCAATTTAGTGTACAGCATAAAAACAGCACAGATATAGAGGCTGACCTTAGGGAATTTGTTCAGCCATTTGACCTTTCTGGCAAAGAATTAATTCGAGCATGCCTTTTTGAAAATGAGCATGAAAAGGTGCTTGCTCTTGACGCACATCATGTTGTATTTGATGGCACAACGCTGTCTATTCTTCTTTCTGAAATTGAAAAAATATATGATGGAGTGGATATTTATGAGGAGCGTACGTCTGCCTTTGATTTATCCGCTTATGAAGATGCGCTTCAAAAGACAGATAGATACGAAAAAGCTAGGGAATTCTATACAAACAAATTCTCAGATATAGATATTTCTAATGATTTCACGTGTGATTTTCCAGACAAGGGAAAATCGACGCTTGCTACTGTAAATGTGTCAGTAACGCCAAATAAGGAAGAGCTGCTGAAATTTATAAAGAGCAATAATTTGACTGAAAATTCGCTAT
The DNA here is from genome assembly GCA_045617805.1 of Pseudobutyrivibrio sp. Taxonomy (GTDB): domain Bacteria; phylum Bacillota; class Clostridia; order Lachnospirales; family Lachnospiraceae; genus Pseudobutyrivibrio. The sequence goes on along the minus strand of JAZLJM010000057.1, from coordinate 39,099 downwards.
TTCTTGCCGCATTTTCATATGTGCTTTGCAAATATAATGGAACAGACCAGGCACTGGTTAGTGTTGGTGAAAGCGGACGCCATACCTCTATGACCTTTAACACGGCTGGAATGCTTGTAAAAACGCTGGTTATTCCTTCGGATTTAACAGTAGAAAATAGTGTTTCAGACTATATTTGCGGCCTTCAGAAGGATTTTAGTGATTGTGTTGCAAATGATATTTTTCCATTTAGTGAGGTAGTAAAGCAGTATAGCTTAAGTACTGATTTTTCATTTGTTTACCAGGGCAATAGCTTTAGTACGCTTAAGCTTTCAAAAAAAGAGTACCCGGTTGTTGGAATTGAGAATCCGGATGCTATGAATAAGCTGACCTTGATGGTGTTTAAGGATGAAGATTCGTACCGTCTCAGCTTCCGCTACAGAAGTGATTTGTTCGCAGAAGAGATAATTAAGGCCTTTGCAGATGCAACCTGTCAGGTAGTTAATGAATTTCTGACAAAGGAGTATTTAAGTGAGTTGGAACTTCTTTCAACGAAGCAGGAGGAGGTGCTGGATTCATTTTGTGACAGCAAAGAAGTCTTTGAGCAGAAGACGGTTATGGAATTTTTCCAGGATCAGGTTAGAAGTAATCCAAAGCACGAGCTTGTGGTTTGTGGCGATAAGCATATTTCTTATGAAGAGGCTGATACAATTGCAAATAAAATTGCAGGATTTATTGTTAACCTCGGTATGAAGCCAAATGATGTGGCGGCTGTACTTATTCCAAGAAATGAATGGATTGTGCTTGCGACTTATGGAATATTAAAAGCGGGTTGTGCTTATGAGCCGCTTGATTCGTCGTACCCTTCGGAAAGACTATCCTTTATGGTGGAAAATTCAGGGGCTAAGCTACTTGTTACCACCCATGAACTCGAAGGAAGGATAAATAATTTTTCTGGTCCGCGTCTGTATTTAGAAGATGTTATGTCGCTTAAAGAAGCGTCTATGATAAATGTAAAAAACAGTATGGAAGATCTTTTCATTCTTCTTTATACCAGCGGAACAACTGGAAACCCTAAGGGTGCAATGCTTACCCAAGGAAATGTCTCAGCTTTAGCTCAAATTGCAAGGAAAAGGTTTAATCTTGGGAAGGATACAGTAAATGCCTGTTATGCTTCCTATGGCTTTGATGCCTGCATGATGGATCTTGTGACAATCCCTGCAAATGGCGGTACAATTCACATCATTTCAGAGGATATTCGTCTTGATTTAAAGGTTCTTGATGCATACTATACTAAAAATAAAATAACTCATGCCTTTATGACTACGCAGGTTGGAAGACAGTACGCGCTGCTTACAAAGTCGCCATATCTAAAATATTTATTCCTGGGTGGTGAAGTGCTGATACCTCTTGATACATCAGGCTTTTCTTTTGATATTTGTAATGGATATGGCCCTACAGAGTGCACCGCATTTGTAGCAACACAGATAGTAAAGGAACATTCTTTAAGAATTCCTATTGGAACAATTAATCCATATGACAGGGGTTATGTTGTTGATAGACATATGAATCGACTTCCTATCGGTGCCCCGGGAGAGCTTTTGATTGCGGGTCGACAGGTCAGCAAGGGATATATCAATCTCCCAGAAAAGACAAAAGATGCATATTTGGATAACCCATTTTCAAAGGATGAAGCATACAGCAGGGTTTATCGCACAGGAGACATTGTCCGATTTCTTCCTGATGGTCGCCTTGATTTCATTGGCCGTCACGATGACCAGGTCAAGATACGAGGCTTTAGAATTGAATTAAGTGAAGTAGAGGAAGTAATCAGACGTTTTGATGGAATAAAGGATGCAACTGTTGTTGCGTATACAGAACCAGCCGGTGGAAAATATCTGGCTGCATATGTAGTGTCCGATGAAAAAGTGGATATAGATGACCTTTACAGCTTTATAAAATCGGAAAAACCAGTGTATATGGTTCCTGCAGTCACTATGCAAATTGACAAAATTCCGTTAAATCAGAATCAAAAGGTTAATCGTAAGGCGCTTCCAGTGCCAGAGTTTTCTTCTGCTGAAGTGGTTGAACCAAAAACAGAGCTTCAAAAGAAAATCTTTGACATTGTAAAGAATGTAATTGGACATGCTGGCTTTGGAATTGATACTGACATCTATGAAGCTGGTCTTACTTCAATTGGTTCGGTGCGATTAAATGTTGAACTATCAGAAGCTTTTTCGGTTCCAGTAAAGATAACTGACCTTGCTGAAAACAGGACAATAAGAGAGCTTGAGGAATTTTTAAGTGAAGGCACTGTAGAAGAAGTCTTTGAAATCCAAGAGGATTATCCGATTACACAGACACAGATGGGAATCTATATCGAATGTGTAGGAAATCCAAATTCGGTAACATACAATATACCTCTACTTGTAAAGCTTGATAGCACGACAGATATAAATAAACTTGCCAGTGCAGTTGAAAAAGCTATTGATGCTCATCCTTATTTGAAAACTGAGCTTTTTGCTGATAAGGATGGAAATATTCGAGCAAAAAGAGATGATGAGAAAAAAATATCTGTTGAGATAATAAAGTGCGATAAACAGCCAAAAGCGGAAGAATTGGTTTATCCGTTTACATTGCTTGGTTCGCCGCTTTGCAGAGTATCCATTTATGAGACAAATGAAGGAAATTATTTCTTTATGGATTGCCACCATATTGTGATGGATGGTGTCTCTGAAAATATATTTATAGATGCAATTGATAAAGCATATTGTGACAGGGAGATAAAAAAGGAGCGCTACACAGGCTTTGAGGCTGCTCTTTTAGAGGAGAAAAACAGGGCATCTGAAAGATTCGAAGAAGCCAAAGAGTATTACGACGGAATTTTCCGCGGATGTGATGCTAACTGTTTGCCACCAAAGGCTGCAAGGGCAAGTGAGCAGGGTGCTAAAAATGTAATGCGCACAGCAGATACGGCTGTTTCTTCAGTAACTGAATACTGTCGCAAGCACGGATTTACTGAAAATGCGTTCTTTAATGCTGCCTTTGCATATACTTTAAATTTCTTTAGTAATTTTGAAGAAGCAGTTTACACCACAATTTATAATGGCAGAAGCGACTCAAGGCTATCCCTTTGTGTAACTATGCTAGTCAAGACGCTTCCTATGCTGGTTCGTGTTTCTGAAAATTCTGATATAGCAGAGCTTATTGGTTCGACTCAGGAACAGCTTATAAACACTATGTCGCATGATATTTATTCCTTTGCAGAAATCAGTGCGGCTTACGGAATCCATTCGGATATTCTCTTTGTTTACCAGGGAGAAGAATTTAATATGCAAACCTTCTGTGGAAAAGAAGCTGAGTTTATAAAGGTTCTTCCAGATGTAGCCAAAGCGCCAATTACTGTTACAGTAAATCTAAAAGCTGGAAAGTATATCCTTAGTGCTGATTATGAGAGCAGTATGTTTAATGAATCATTGATTTCAAGCATGCTGAAGGTCTTTGATTTGGTACTTTGTGGCTTTACAGAAAAAGAAAAGACAGATGATATTTCTGTGCTTAAGGATGAGCAGAAGACATTTTTATCACGCATAAATGATACTGCTTTTCCTTTCAAAAATATTCCGGCAAGTCGACTTTTTGAAGAACATGTATTAGAAGCTCCAGATACAATTGCGTTAATCTGTGGGGAAGAAAAGCTTACCTACAAGGAGTTAAACGACCGTGCAAACCGTTTTGCAGCGCGATTGATAAGTCTTTTGGTGCAAAAAGATACTGTTGTTGGTGTTCTTCTTGAACGTTCATCAAATCTTGTGGTAGCGGAGCTTTCAATACTGAAGGCAGGGGGTGCATTCCTTCCTATGTTGCCTGAGTATCCAGACGACAGAATTCGCTATTGCCTAAAGGATTCAAAGAGTCCTTTTGTAATAACGACTGAAAAAATCAAGAACGAGAGGAAGGAGCTTTTCACAAGCGATGCAGGATTTGTTGCTCTTACAGTAGAAGAGCTTATGGCAGGTGAGGCTGCAGGAAATCCAGAAAAGACAGCAGATACTAGTGATTTGGCATACTGTATTTATACTTCAGGCTCCACCGGCAATCCGAAGGGCGTAATGATTGAGCACCATGGTCTTTCAAATTTTGTTCAGACATTTTGTATAGCAAGAGAGTTTTGTGAAAGTGGTAATACCGCACAGACAGAAATAGCGATGGGATCAGTTTCTTTTGATATTCATATTCCAGAGATACTTCTTCCGCTTAGTCAGGGAAAGACTGTTGTAGTTGCTAAAGAAGCAGATGTCCATAATCCAATAGCTCTTTCTAAGCTTATTTTGGATAATAAAGTAGATGTTATGCTGTGTACGCCGTCTTTCTTGACAAATTTGCTTGGAAATGACTGCTTTGAAGAGTGTGTTCGACAGCTCAAAATACTTTTAGTTGGTGCGGAAGTATTTTCGCCTGAGTTGTATGAGTTATTATATAAGATTGCGCCGGATATTCATATTTATAACGGATATGGCCCGACAGAGTGTACGGTATCGTCAAGTGCGAAGTTGCTTTCGCCTTCAGAAGAAATCACTATCGGCTCTCCAGCGCCAAACTTTCAATACCTGATAATGGATAAGACAGGTCGAATATTGCCGCCATATGCACTTGGTGAGCTTATCATCTTAGGTGAAGGTGTGGGAAGAGGCTATGTAAATCTTCCTGAGAAAACAAAAGCTTCTTATTTTGAGGTAGAAGGAGTTCGTGCTTATCATAGTGGTGACCTTGCACGCTTTAATGAAAAGGGAGAAATAGAATTCGCAGGACGCCTTGATAATCAGGTAAAATTGCGTGGATATCGAGTAGAGCTTGATGAAATCGAAGCAGCAATTTGTGCCTTTTCGGAAATTAAACAGGCAAAGGTTGTTGTACGAAATAATGGCTCTGAGGACTATCTCGTAGGCTTCTTTACAGCAGGAAAAGAGATTGATACAGGAAGTCTTAGTGCATACCTAAAGTCAAGACTTACATACTACATGGTGCCTGATATCCTTATGCAGCTTGAGGCTATGCCGCTTACACCTAGTGGAAAGATTGATAAAAAGGCACTTCCAGAGGTAAAGAAGGAAAGAAAGAGCAAGGGGCGTAAAGCACCGAAAAAATCCTTAGAGCAGGAGCTTTGTGAATTGTATGCAAAGGCGTTAGTCCTAGACGAGGTATACGCTGATGATAGCTTCTTTGAGCTTGGTGGAACATCTCTTTCTGCATCAAAGGTTATCATGCAGCTAATGTCAAAAGGTATTGAGGTACAATATCAGGATATTTTTGACCATCCGACACCAGAAGAGCTTGCTGATTATATCGGTTCATTGAATTCAGCAAAGAAAAAGGATGAATTTGTGGAAGATAATAGCTCTTCGCCAGTTAATATGGTTTATTCAGAGCAATTGAAATACAATTCGCTTGAATATGCAGAAGAGTTAACAAGAGAACCTCTAGGAGATGTGGTTTTGACAGGAGCAGTTGGATTCCTTGGAATACACATTTTGCGTGAGCTTCTTGAGTCGGAAGAAGGAAAAATCTATTGTTTAATACGTCGTGGCAGCTTTGCTTCACCAGAAAGACGCCTTCGAAATATGCTGATTTACTATTTTGATGACCCATTTGAGGAACTTGTTGAAAGTCGTGTCAACGTAATTGAAGCAGATGTAACAGACAATGTAACTGAGGTTTTGAAGGATATTTCGTTTGATACGATAATAAATTGTGCCGCATGCGTTAAGCATTATGCAGCCGATGATATTCTCGAAAGAATCAATGTCGGTGGAGTGGAAAATCTTATTAAATCGGCAGTGGAGAAAAATGCACGTATGATACAGATTTCTACTGTTTCAATTCCAGGTGTTCACACCGCAGAAACCTTTAAAATGCGTGTAAAAATGTATGAGGACAGGCTTTTTGTTATCGATGATATGGGAAATAAGTACAGTATTTCCAAATATCATGCCGAGCTTAAGATGCTTGAGGCAATAAAAAACGGTTTGCGTGGCAAGATTATCCGTGTTGGAAATCTAATGGGACGACATAAGGATGGCGAGTTCCAAATCAATTTCAATACAAATGCTTTTCTAAGTGCGTTACGAGGCTTTGCGGTGATTGGAAAGTCACCAGCCAGCCATATGACAGATGTTATGAGTTTTTCGCCAATAGATATGACGGCAAGGGCTGTAGTTCTATTAGCAGGAACAAATGATATGTTTACGGCGTTTAGCGCTGACAGCCGATTTTTATTTGATGAGCGACAACTGATAGAGGCGGCAAATCACGTGGGAATAAAGATTACGCCAGTTCCAGACAAGGAATATTATGCAGATTACCATCGATTGCTTGCCGATACAAAGGAAAATCAAAAGCTGCAGGGATTAATGACAAATGACCGTCCAGACCTCCACGGAGTAGAGTCTGACAATACATTTACTACAAATATTTTGTATCGACTGGGATTTTCTTGGCCACTTCCTGATATTGCATATCTTGAGCGTGCATTGGAAAGTCTTATGACACTTGATTATTTTGAGGATGAGGAAGTATGAAACAATCGCTTGCAAAAAAACTTACTATAAAGATTGCAGTTCTAATCATTACAGGATTATTACTTTTTTTAATTGGTTCCTTTGTAGTTGTCTCGAATATGATGTTTAAGGAAGTGCACAGCTATAATGTTGCTATTGCTAGTACAATTTGCGATTTGTTAACCTATCAGGCAAATGTGGAGGGCAGACCCGTAGATATGAGAAGTAAGGATGATGCTGATTTGTATTCAGATTACTTTTGTACATGGGGTAGAGTTGAGTATATCTGCATTTATTGTTTAACTGATAATTGTACGAAGATTACTTATCTTGGATATTCGTCAAAGGAAGACAGTGAATTTTCTAAAAATAATTTTGAAGAATTAATTGGAACTACGCAAGAATTTTCATATACCGATGAAAATAAATTGTTGAGTACAAAAAATGAATCAAATTTTATTGCATCGTATTTTGAAAAATCAACAAAAGCGCTAGCTATTTCAGAAAAAAGCCATGGTACTGAGGTGATTGTAGAGGCGGGTCTTTCATATAAGAGTCTTATGAGAATGATTGCCGAAAGCTTTTTGGTGCTTGTGTACATTTTGATAGGTGTGTTTTTATTTTTGATAATATTTATGTACTTTATGATTCGAAAGAGAGTCTTTATTCCTGCGAAGCGGATAAGTGATTCTATGACAGAATTTATTCAAAATGATGAGTGTAAAAATATTCAATTGGATGATAGTGGCGACGATGAATTTGCGATGATTGCGGCATCCTTCAATAAAATGATAAAAGATATAGATAAATATCTTGAGCATATTCGTGAGATTTCCAACGTCCAGGAGCGTGAAAAAGCTGAGCTGGAGATTGCTTCAAAAATTCAAAGTGGTTTTTTGCTGCCTGGTGAGTATAAATCCGATAATTATGAAATATATTCGACAATGATTCCAGCAAAGAATGTCGGTGGAGATTTGTACGATTACATGATTATGGAGGATGGCAGAGTATATTTTTGTGTTGCCGATGTATCAGGAAAGGGCATTCCAGCATGCTTGTTTATGGCGGTTACTTTATCACTTATTCGTCAGTACGCAATGATGAATTACCAGCCTGCAGAAATCTTAGAAATGGTCAATAACAGATTGTCAGAGCACAATCCCAAAATGTTGTTCACTACAGCATTTCTTGGACTATATGACCCAAAAACAAAGATGCTTACATATGCAAATGCGGGCCATAATGTTCCATACATGTTTCGTGATCAACCCAAGCCACTCGATGGGGCAAAAAATATTGTTCTTGGCTTGTTTTCAAATGAAAAGTACACACAAGAGGAGATTTTGCTTGAGCTAGGTGATATTATTTTTCTTTTTACAGATGGCGTTACCGAGGCTGTTGATAATGGCAGAAGCTTCTATGGGCTTGAAAGACTGGAAAAAGCGCTGTATGCATATTCGTATGTAGATGATGAAAATATAGTAGATTATGTAAAACATTCCGTTGAGGATTTTATGGGTGGATGCGAGCAGTTTGATGATATAACAATGTTGTCTTTAACACTCACTGACCGTACTGTAATTGAAATCAAGCCTGATGAGTCTCAAATAGACCAGCTTCGAAGCACGATTCTAAATAGGAGCAGATTGTCCCGTTCAGAAAATCTTAAGCTATGCGTAGCCGCAGAAGAGATTTTTGTAAATATCTGTTCGTATGCATTTCCTGACCCAGAGCAGGTAGAAAATGGAAAAATAAGGTTCATTTTTGAACATTCAGACCGAATAAAAATTGTTTTTGAGGACAACGGAAATCCTTATGATCCGACTAGTTCCGTAATAGAGGAAGCTGATTTTGACCCTGATTTGCAAATGGGAGGATTGGGAAAGCTTATCGCATTTACAATAGCGGACAATGTCTTATATGAATATAAGGATAATAAAAATGTTCTTACGTTAATAAAATACGATAATATAGAGTAGAATATTAAATTTGAGAATCATCCTAAGAAAGCTGATGCTTTAGGAAATTTTAGCTTGGTATTGGAGGAAGAAATATGAAGATTACACAAAAAAATGAAGATGGAAAATTAACAATTGAGCTAGAGGGCTGGCTCGATAATACAAGTGCTCCACAGTTAGGAGAGGTTGTCGATGCAATAGCAGATGTAAAAGAAGTAATTCTTGATTTTGCGCAGGTAGAATATATTTCATCAGCCGGAATACGTCAGTTGGTTTCAGCCCATAGAAAGGCAAAAGAAATTGAAGCCAATCTTCAGATTATTCATGTAAATTCAGAAGTGATGAGTATTTTATCTATGACTGGTATTGATAAAAAGATGAATTTTTCTTAAAGAAACAAGCCGTTATAGAGGTACAGGATTGAAGCCTGTCCTCTATAACGGCTTGCTATTTTTTATCAAAAATTCACTCAGAAGTAAGAATTAAATCCTATTTGCTGATAAAAAATTCATGAGGGTTTTCGTCATATCTTTCATGGACAGTAACCCAGATTTTTTTGTTTTGAATATCGTAAGTGGTATTATGTGTTGTATCCCACCATTGTCTACGGTTCTGCTGAGTACACGTTTTCTCCTTCAAAATATGTACTTAAGATTTTTGTATCTCCGATTGTGCGAAGCTCTTTACCCTTATAATTAAGAATGTTCTTATCTAAGATAACAAAATCAGCGTATTTACCGACTTTGACAGAGCCTCTTTCTTTTTCTAGACCGAGCTGCCATGCTCCGTTAATTGTAAGTGCTTGTAGACCTTCTTTTACAGTAAGTAGTTCATCTTTAGCAAATGACGGGCTGTTCTCACCAGGAATTATTCCTGTTACGGCAACCTCTAATACATTCATGATATTGCCTTCAATTGTTTCTGCTGCAGGTGCATCTGTAGATGAGCTCACGATAACGCCGTTTTTAATTAGTGATTTCATAGGATATCCGCTATAGTATAGGTCCTCACCAATGTTATCAATAATTTGTTTCTTTATAGCTTTTTCATAAGGGATTCTTTCGTCAAAATCGGTATGCCATATCAGGTTTTCTGCGATAGGAATTTTGTTAGTTGCAGCACGTATAATATCTTCATCCTGAATATTTCTTACATGTGCAAGACAGTTTCTATATTCGTTTTTGTTTGCTTCGTTTGAAGAGATATAGGCATTTATTGTAGATTTAACAGCGGCATCACCATATGCATGAGTATGTATAATAATGTTTTTGCTGTTTGCATATTGCGTGATAGCATTCAATTCATCCTGATTCCAGATGATATTACCGTGTTCTTTGCCATTTTCAGCATATTTATATTCATTTTCTATCCAACCAGTTCCAGATTCTACGATACCATCAGTAAAAAGCTTGATATAAGCTGGATTAAAATGAGATCCAGAATATTTATTTACGATATCAGCGACTTCATCAACTTTCTTTTGATAGATATCTGAATCATAACTTTTAATGTTATAACATCCAGCTACATTAATTTTTAGCTCTCCAGCATTATCCATCTTTTTTAATGCTTTGTATAGACCTGTAGGATCATACATATTTGTATAAGCATCCAGAGCATTTGTATAGCCAAGTGATAGGAGCTTGTTCATGCCGTAGTTACATGCATTTTTGTACTGTTCATCTGTCAAAGGTTCTTTTATTACTTTATCGATGACGTAAGATGAAGCTTGATCACTAATATAACCATTTGGTTTTCCATTCTTGTCAAGTTCAACTGCTCCTCCTCGTACTTCAGGTTTATCAAGTAAACCAGATTTTTGTAAGGCGGTAGTGTTGCAAACAGCGCCGTGTCCAGTATTATCCATAAGTACTACAGGTATGCCAGGAGCTACATTTTCAATCTCTTCTGCAAAATTGAATCCGCTTTTTCGTTTTTCAACAAGAGAATATGAATCCCATCCAAATGATACAAATTGTTTTATGTTCTTTGTAGCAACTTGTTCTTTTATTATTTTTAATACTTCATCATAACTGCAATTACAGCCTGGAAGTTGAGAATTTAGACCTGTGCCATCAAAATAGTGACCATGACCTTCTGTGCAACCAGGTATAATTAGTCCTTCAGTTGGCTGATTGACAATTTTAGTTACACCTTCTTGGATGTATGGTTTTACACCTTCTTTGTCACCGACATAGACGTATTTGCCATTTTTGACAGCAAATGCCTCTGCTAGTCCGGCATTTTCCGATTCAGATGTATACATGGTACCAAATATAACAAGGTCGGCTTTATTCTCATTTGTATTTTTTCCATAGACAGATAATGAGCTTGCTAGCAAGGAGATAATAAGAATTCCTACAATAAGTTTTTTCATTGTCATTGTCCTTTCTAAGCAAATCTGAGTAGTTTTTTGAGTTACATCAGACATTCTATATAGAAAAATTGAAATTTTAATGAAAAACTGATATGTAATAGTTAACAATAAGTAATCTGTCATAAAAAATTAATAAAGATTTAATAAAATGTTTGTTGTAGTTAATAAATAATGAGTTTATACTAGAATAGTTGTTTTAGCAGAGGGTAAATTGCGTCTTATTATGATAGGACAAACAATATACAGACAGTTAGGAGGATATTGAATTGGTAAAGAAGATATTACATGAAGTAAAAGACTACACAATTCCTTCAGTGCTGACACCGATTTTCATGATACTTGAAGTATCGATGGAGATGATTATTCCACTTCTGATAGCAGATTTGGTTGACAAAGGTGTTGAGGTTGGAAACTTGAGCAATATATTCCGAATTGGTGGATATATGCTCTGCTGTGCACTTGTAGGACTTGTTGGTGGTGTGCTTGGTGCAGTTTTTGGAAGTAAGGCTGCTACAGGCTTGGCTAAAAACTTAAGAAGTGCGATGTTTAAGAAGGTGCAGACATTTTCTTTTGAAAATATCGATAAGTTTTCAACAGCAGGTCTTGTAACACGTATGACAACAGATGTTACAAATGTTCAAAATGCTTATATGATGGTGCTTCGAATGGGCTTTAGAGCGCCTACAACAGTTATTGTTGCACTTATTCTTTCTTATAGAATTAACCATAGATTATCGAGCGTATTTATTTTTGCGGTAATTCTTATTTTATTTATTATGGTGATTCTTTTGTATTTCACAAAGAAGCTTTTTACAATTCTTATGAAAAAATATGACGAACTGAATGCTTCTGTGCAGGAGAATGTCACTGGTATCCGTGTTGTAAAGGCTTATGTTCGTGAAGCATATGAGAAGACAAAGTTTGTAAAGGGTGCCGAGGGTATATATAAAGCTGCTACAAATGCTGAGAAGCTGCTGGCTTTGACTAGCCCACTTATGACAGCAATCGTATATACATGTATTCTTTTGATTTCCTGGTTTGGTGCACATTTTATTGTAGTAGACCAGACGCTTACAACTGGTGAGCTTTTATCGTTCTTTAGTTATTGTATAAACATCCTGATTAACCTGATGATGTTTGCCATGATTTTTGTCATGATTACGATGTCTGTGGCTAGTATGCAGCGTATTTGTGAAGTTCTTGATGAAGAATCATCTATCAAAAACAACGACAATCCTATTTATGAGGTGGAGGATGGTTCTATTGAGTTTAATGATGTTGTATTTGGATATAACAAAAATGCAGAGAAAGCCGTTCTTGATAATATCAATCTAAAGATTAATTCTGGTGAAACCATTGGTATCATCGGTGGTACAGGTTCAGCTAAGACGACATTGGTTTCTATGATATCACGTCTTTATGATGTAGATAGTGGAGCGGTGTTAGTCGGCGGTAAGGATGTTCGAGATTATGATGTAGAAACAGTTCGAAATGAGGTTTCGGTAGTACTTCAAAATAACGTGCTCTTTTCTGGTACAATCGCTGAGAACCTGCGTTGGGGCGATAAGGATGCTACAGATGAAGAGGTTAAGCATGCTGCAAGCCTTGCATGTGCGGATGAATTTATTGCAAGATTTCCAGATGGTTATAATACCTACATTGAGCAGGGCGGTACAAATGTATCTGGTGGTCAGCGTCAGCGACTTTGTATTGCACGAGCATTGCTGAAAAAACCAAAGATTTTGATTCTTGATGATAGTACTTCTGCTGTAGATACAGCTACTGATGCAAAGATTCGTAAGGCCTTCAGGGAGGAGATTCCTGGTACGACAAAGCTTATCATTGCACAGCGTGTATCATCAGTGCAGGATGCAGATAGAATTATTGTTATGGATGATGGAAGAATCGATGATTTTGGAACTCATGAAGAGTTACTTTCACGTAACCAGATTTACAAAGATGTCTATGAACAGCAGACAGGTAGCGGTTCAGGAGATTTTGATGAGAAGGGAGGCGAGGAGTAATGCCTAGAGGACCTAAGCCAGGTGAGATGGTAAAGCTCACAAAGGAACAAAAAGCAGCCAGAGGAAAGGCTTTTGGGAGAATTCTTCGCAGAATAGTCTCAAAGTATTGGCTCCAGCTCATCGTTGTTGTTATTTGTATTTTTGCATCAGTACTGTGTAATGCACAGGGTACACTCTTTATGCAAAAATTAATTGATGATTATATTATTCCTATGGTAGAGACGGGAAGCCGTGATTTTGGCCCACTCGCGTCTGCAATCTTTAGAGTGATTTGTTTCTATGCGGTGGGAATTGCTACGACATTTTTATTCAATTTTATTATGATTTTCGTTTCACAGGGAACTCTGAAGGATCTCAGAAACGAGATGTTTGAGAAGATGGAAGACTTGCCAATCAAGTATTTCGATACTCATGCGCATGGTGATATCATGTCTGTATATACAAACGATATTGATACTCTTCGTCAGATGATTTCGATGAGTTTTCCACAGATTTTCAATAGCTGTATTACAGTAGTTACAGTACTTATTTGTATGATAAAGCTTTCCTGGGTACTTACAATTGTATCTGTCTTTATGATAGGTGTTATTACAATTGTTACTAAAAAGGTTGCTATGAGCTCTGGAAAATACTTCAAAAAGCAGCAGTCTTCTCTTGGAAAGCTCAATGGTAATATTGAGGAAATGATGAATGGCCAGAAGGTTATCAAGGTCTTTTGTCATGAGAAGGAAGCTATCGAAGGCTTTGAAGAGCTTAATGAAGAGTGGCGCTTCAATGCAAACAAGGCAAATAGCTTAGCAAGTGCTATTGGACCACTTAATAACCAGTTGGGTTATATTTCATACGTGCTTTGTGCAGTTGTAGGTGGTACGCTTGCGCTTAATGGATGGACAGGTCTTACACTTGGTGCGCTTGCATCCTTCCTTACCTTCAATAGAAACATAAATATGCCTATTTCACAGGTTTCTCAGCAGTTCCAGTCGATTGTACTTGCTATGGCTGGTGCAGAGCGAGTATTTGACCTTATCGACCAGAAGGAAGAGGTTGATGAAGGCTATGTAATGCTTGTAAATGCCAAGGAAGTAGATGGAGAAATCACAGAGTGTGAGGAGCATACAGGTATGTGGGCTTGGAAGCATTTTCACAAGGCTGAGGGCACTACTACTTACCAGAAGCTCACTGGCGATATAGAATTTTTAGGTGTTGATTTTGCATATAATCCAGAAAAAACTGTACTTCACGATATCAAGCTTTATGCTAAAGAAGGCCAGAAAATTGCCTTTGTTGGTGCAACAGGTGCTGGTAAAACTACTATTACAAACCTTATCAACAGATTTTATGATATCGCTGATGGTAAAATTCGTTACGATAATATTAATATCAACAAGATTAAGAAAGCAGACCTGCGTAGATCACTTGGTATAGTTTTACAGGATACACACCTTTTTACAGGTACAATCGCTGATAATATTCGCTATGGAAAGCTGGATGCTACTGAAGAAGAAGTAATTGCAGCAGCAAAGCTTGCGAATGCAGACGGCTTTATCCGTCGTCTCGAAAATGGCTATGATACAGTAATCACAGGTGATGGTGGCAATCTTTCACAGGGCCAGCGCCAGTTGCTTGCCATTGCTCGAGCAGCTATCGCAGACCCACCTGTACTTATTCTCGATGAAGCTACCAGCTCTATTGATACTCGTACAGAAAAGATTGTTCAGGACGGTATGGATAAGCTTATGAGTGGCCGTACGACCTTCGTAATTGCTCACAGACTTTCAACTATCCGCAATGCCGATTGTATTATGGTTCTCGACCAGGGTCGTATCATCGAGCGCGGTTCACATGACGAGCTCATCGCTGAAGGTGGAAAGTACTATCAACTATATACAGGAAAGATTCAAAACGCGTAGATATGAGTGTTGAATGAGATTTGTTGAGGAGAACTTCTTTTGCTATGTTTGGTGGCAAAAGGGGTTCTTTTTTGGTTAATTTAGAATTTTAACCCCCTGGGAGGCTTATATGTTGTGCGGTGGAAGGGTATAGTAGAAGATGGTTGTGGAGATTTTGTAGAAGTTAGTTTTAAAAATTGTAATAGAGATTAGCTGTAGAAAATAGTGATAGGGATTAGTTGTAGAAAATAGTGATAGAGATTTGTTATAGAAAATAGTGATAGGATTAGTTGTAGAAATTAGTAATAGGGAATAGTTATAGAAATTTATTGGTTTGACAAATTATTTTCTGAATAGATGAATTTGAAATAATGAGATGATAAATTTTTTATTATGAATTGGAAGGAGAGATTATATATGCATATGGCAGATGCACTGGTTAGTCCAGTGGTTGGGGGAACAATGTTTGTTGCATCAGCGGGTGTGGCAGTATATTCAATTAAAAAGATAAAAGAGAATGAGGATAGTAGCCTTTTGCCTACAATGGGCGTGATGGGGGCTTTTGTTTTTGCGGCGCAGATGATTAATTTTTCGATTCCTGGGACAGGGTCATCAGGACATTTATGCGGCGGAATGATGTTATCTGCGGTGCTTGGGCCATACGCAGCATTTCTTACGATGATAGGAGTACTGCTGATACAGTGTTTGCTGTTTGCCGATGGTGGTATTTTGGCGCTAGGCTGTAACATCTGGAACATGGCTTTTTGTGCTTGCTTTGTGGGTGGGCTTCTGATTTGGAAATGTATGATGCGAAAGGAAATGACAAAGAAGAGAATTGTTGTTGCATCAATGCTTGGCTCTGTTATCAGCTTGCAGCTAGGGGCATTTTCAGTGGTATTGGAGACATGCGCATCTTCAGTAAGTGAGCTCCCTTTCAAGATTTTTGTGTCGACAATGCAGCCTATACATTTGGCGATAGGATTAGTCGAGGGTGCTATTACGGCAGCGGTGCTTGTTTTTGTATATCAGGTGCGTCCACAAATGCTATGGACAGGTGAAAAAGACACAAATTCATGTAATGATTCGAAGAAAAAAGTTCTTGCAGTTGTGATAATCGCAGCAGCAGTGCTGGCAGGCGGTGTTTCACTTTTTGCATCCTCAAATCCAGATGGCCTAGAGTGGTCGATTGCGAAAATTGTAAGCGAGGATACATCTAAAGAGCAGGAAACGAATGTTAGTGGACAAAAGCAGGTAGGAACACTAGAAGAAGGAACGGCTGCAACAACAATAAAAGATGTTGAAGAAGGAACGGCTGCGACAGGAATAAAAGATGTAAAAGAAGGAACGGATGCGACAGCAATAAAAGATGTAAAAGAAAGAATCGATACACACAAGATTGCTATTTTTCCAGAGTATGATTTTAGAAATAAAAATATGCAGGGTAAATTATCTGGTACTTCAACTAGCGGAATGGTTGGTGCAGCAGTGGTTGTTGGCTTCTTCTTTTTGCTGGGAATGCTTGTAAAATCAATCAAGAAAGCGAAAGTTAAATCACGGTATAACAATTAATGACATTTGCTGTAGAAAACAATTAATAATTGTAGAGTATAATTACATTAATATATCGATGTAAATTTAAAAATGAATATGTTATCTAAATTGAGAAAGTAAATGAAAAAAGTACTAGGCTGTTGGCCCAATAGAGAAAGTAAATGAATAAAAGTACTAGGCTGTCAGCCCAGTAGAGAAAGTAAATGAAAAAAATACTAGGCTGTCAAACCAATAGAGTAAGTAAATGAGCAAAATACATCAGGCAGTGAGCCAAATTGAGCAACTGAATACCTTGAATACTAGAGACCAGTGGGTGAATCGACTGCACCCACTGGTCAAATTAGGTTTGACGATAATTTATATTATTACTGTGGTGTCTTTTGAGAAGGATGCGATTGCTCCGCTTATCGTAATGGTGATATATCCCATGTTTGTGTTTTCATTTGGAGATTTATCATTTAAAGATGCGATGTATCGGCTTAGGATAATCCTTCCAGTTGTGATGCTGGTGGGGGTATTTAATCCTTTTTTTGACAGGGAAATTGTGCTTACAGTAGGAGGAATCGGCATATCAAGTGGTGTCCTTTCTATGGTTACGCTCATGATAAAGGGCGTGCTCACTGTGCTGGCGGGATATCTTTTGATTGCGACTACAAGTATAGAAGAAATCTGCTACGCTTTGAGGTTGGTTCATATACCAACTAAGCTCGTGGCAGTCATTCTTTTGATATACAGATACATTTTTATGTTTATTAAAGAGGTGGAAAAGGTATCAACAGCTTATCATTTGAGAGCACCAAATCAAAAAGGAATACATTTTAAGGCCTGGGGACCGCTTGTTGGACAGATTTTGCTTCGTTCTATGGATAAAGCGCAGTTGATTTATGAAGCGATGGCGCTTCGTGGCTTCAAAGGCGAGTATTATTGTACGCAAAAAGTACGAAGGGGCTTGGCTCTGATTTGGGATATTCTTTATTTTGTGGTATGGATATTTTTGTGGGCGATGATTAGAAATACGGGTGTTTTGGAGGTTTTGGGGGAATACTTGTGTTTTTAGAGGACGGTAAAGTGTTTGTGAGATGGGTTGTGAATTTTTGCGAAGGGCTGTGAATTGTGATAAGGCGGTTTGTGGATTTGTGAGAAGGTTTGAGAATTGTATAAGGCGGTTTTGTTTTTGATAGTATGCTAGTTATAAAATAATGGCTTGTTGTCGCCACCCTTGACGACACGAAAAAGAACTGCTTTTTGTATGTTACCGACGGCGAGGAACTCAAGAACAAGTAGAATTTCTCCGTCGCGGGCAGCAGTGTAGCAGTTCTTTTTCGTGTCATCAAGGGCAAGCCGCTACGCGGTGGCTTGGGATTATACCTCGGGCTTGGAATCTAAGAACAAGATGAGGGTGGTCGGCGTGAGGTAGATGAGGATGGTTTGCAGTTATTTTGGGGGATTGGACCACGATATAGGCGCGGAAGTGCGATATCGTGGTCCGAAGAGTGGTGGCGCGGATGGAAAGACGGCACGATGGGAAGAAATGAGGAAAATAGTGGTCTATTTAATGTAATCCTGAAATCAGGAGAAAAGTTGAAGAAATTTAACTAGTTGTGTCAAAGTGAGAAATTTACAGAACAGGCTGAAAATGAGGAAACTGTAAATAAAAAGAGATAAATAATTAACAAAAAATGGTTGATATTGTAAATTTAGCATATGTATTAATGGATCAAGTCTGTGGCTTGATGAGAATAGTTGTTACAAATTATTAAAATGTTGCTTGTGAAAGTTTGAGATATAATTGCTAGGATATTGGCATATATATTAGAGTGGAGGGAAAATGTCAACACCATTATTATCATTGAAAAAAGTGAATTATGAGTATGGGAGTCAGCAGAAATATGGGCAGAAAGAAGATTTGAATCATAGAGAATCAAAAGAAATGCCAGATAAAGTTTCGTCTGTAGGACAAAGTGAATCAATAGGTTTGACAAATTACAATTTGGAGCAAGGCGTGGTGGCAGGCTTGACGGATATTAATTTGCATGTGCACCCGGGGGAGTCAATTGGATTGATTGGAGAAAATGGTGCGGGAAAGTCAACGCTTATGAAGCTTATAGTAGGGCTTTGTCAGGGATATTCTGGGGAAATTCTAGTTGAGGGAGTAGAGGTTACTCAGAAGATGTTGCCAGAGGTTAGACAAAAAATTGGATATGTATTTCAGGATTCTGATAATCAGCTTTTTATGAATACGGTTTTTGAGGATGTGGCGTTTGGTCCGAGGAATTATGGGTATACTGAGAATGAAGTTGTAAGGCGAGTCAACGAAGCACTCGAGGCAGTGAAAATCACACATTTACGCGATAAAAGTATCTATCGCCTTTCAGGCGGTGAGAAAAAATTGGTAAGTATTGCTACAATTCTGGCGCTTGATCCTAAGCTGATACTTATGGATGAGCCGTCGGTCGCGCTTGATCCCAGAAATCGCAGGAATTTGATAAATATTTTGAATAAGTTGCCGCAGGTAAAGCTTATTGCCAGCCATGATCTTGATTTTATCCTCGATACATGCGAGCGCACAGTCCTTCTTTCAGCAGGAAAAATTGTGATTGATGGTCCAACAAGCCAAGTTCTTGCCAACAAAGAACTTCTTGAAAGCCACGGACTTGAGCTTCCACTTTCTATGTCTCGCAATTCTTAATGCTCTCTAATTTCAAGTTCATTGGTTTTAAATTAACTACACCAAATTTTTGGCCTATTTACGAGATAGTAGAGATTCAAAATTCTTAGCGTAGCTTGCTGCGTCAGCGTTTTTTGAATTGCATTCTTATGAAAAATATTCTGCGTAAATTGTATAGATATTTAGAAATAGATGTACTAGCTAGTGATGATTATCGAGCTAAAAGCCAGCGATAATTGTTCTGTTCTGTTTATGATTATAAAGATACATTGAGTGATGATGGATGATTTTAAAGATACATTGAATGTAGATGAATGATGAATTCATAGGCGTTTTGGTTCTTATTCTTCATCCTTTTTTTTATTTATTGTAAATTTCAATATAAAAGAATTTACAATTTCGTACCATTTCACAATTTCTGTAAATATATTCATCAAAAAATCACACTAGAATAAATATACTTCAGGAATATGAGGGAAGTGTATGGGTATAGATGGTTTCAGGAATATGAGGGAAGTGTATGGGGATAGACAGTATCGGGAATATGAGGGAAGTGTATGGGGATAGACAGCATCAGGAATATGAGGGAAGTGTATGGGGATAGATGGTTTCAGGAATATGAGGGAAGTGTAGGGACAGACAGCCACAATATCTTGTAGTAACGAAATTGCTGCTCTATATATAATGGAAATAAATTTCAACAAACTATCTCAAATTTCAAAAAAATAAATTTCCCTTACCCCAATATGATGTAATTTTTCATAAAAATTCAAACTAGATATTGTTTAATTGAGACATTTTTCAACATTTCACAAAATAGTCGTGAAAAAAAGTTGAAGAAAGACTAAACTTAGTTATGTAATGGTCCGATAAACAAAATGATAGACTATAGACAGTTGTCTGCAATTTTGACAGCAAAGGGGATTTTTTTATGAAAGATTACACAGGAATACGAAAAAGAGTAGTCGCAGTATTGATGTGTCTGGCGATGACAGGCACTACTATGGCTTCTGACTTCTCAGTGTACGCCGAGGAGGTTGTAGCTGAATCAAGTTCAGAGTCATCTAGTTCTGATTCATCAGGTTCTGGATCATCGGGTTCTGGATCATCGA
Organism: Pseudobutyrivibrio sp.; assembly: GCA_045617805.1. GTDB lineage: Bacteria > Bacillota > Clostridia > Lachnospirales > Lachnospiraceae > Pseudobutyrivibrio. The sequence goes on along the minus strand of JAZLJM010000057.1, from coordinate 18,984 downwards.
GCTCGGAGTCGACGCCAGCAGAAAGCGCATCACCAGCAGGTGGACAGTCTGCCAGTGACGTAGCACCTTTGGCGAATGGTCAGCCAAGCACAGGGGCAATACCGGGAACAGAGGTTGCTCCAGGCGCAGGGGTGACACCGGGAACAGAGGTTGCTCCGGGCGCAGGGGTGACACCGGGAACAGAGGTTGCTCCGGGTGCAGGGGTAGCACCGGGAACAGAGGTTGCTCCAGGAACAGAAGGTGCAGCAGGTGGGCAGTCAGGACTTGACGCTCAGGGTGCACAGGCAATCATCGATGGAGCGATGACAACCGCTGATGATATCATCAATCAGGTTGACGAAAGCCTTAAGGACAATCTCCTTTCTAAACCAACAGGTGAGGGAGAAAATATTGACCCAGAGACAGGGTATCCAATGGATGAAAATGGAAACCCATATGATTTGGAGTCTGGCTGGATGTATGATAGAAATCTTGGCGAGTGGGTCGAGATGACTGAAGAGCAGAAGGCAAAGCTTGCAGCACTTCAGACTGAGGAACAGGCAGAAGAGACACCAGCAGAAGTACCAGAAGAGCTTATCGAAGATGAAGGTGAGTATTCGACTCAGACTGTTGTAAACACAGGTGAGCTTTCGTATGAATATAAGATGAATGAGGATGGAACACTTGCACTCGACGAGCAAGGTAATCCTATCATTTTAAATGTGTATGATAAAGATAATCTATTATTAAGAACAATCCCTACAGTTCATTTTGAAAGAGACGAGGCAGGAAATCTTATTCTTAGCGATTTAGGTTTCCCAATTGTTATCCCTGAAGAAGTTACAATTGCAGAAGAAATAGATGCGGTAGTTGAAGAAATTGAATGTCAGCATGAGAATTTGAGATATGTATCAAATGAGGATGGCACTCATACAGTATATTGTGAAGATTGTGGAGCTGAGCTTGGCATAGAAGATTGTCAATTTGAAGGCGAGACACGCACATGTGAGTTGTGTGGTTATTACAAGTCAGTAAAGCTTGAAAACCAGACTTATGAAAAGAAGTTTGGAAAAGTAACAGTAAGAGTATCTGGTATGATGCCTGTTGTGGATTCTGAGGAAGGTCCAGTTACTATCCGTAAGGTGAGTGAGTCACAGGCAGAAGATATAATTAATGAAAACAATGGCGATGAAGAATTCGAAGCTATTTTAGCAGTTGATATTACAATCCACGATGAGTATGGAAATGAATATCAGCCTATGGATGATGGCAATACAATTTCTGTAGAATTTATTGGCAATGAAATCACAGAGACTTCGACAGTGGTTCGTATTGAAGATGATAACTCTACTACAGAAATGCCAACAAGTGTAGAAGGAAAAACAGCATCTGCAGATGCAGAGCATTTCACACAGTATGTAATAGGAAATTTGGGAAATCCAGACTGGGTGAAAGCAAAGGAGATTGCTGTTATTAAGACGGCTTCAGCTTCAGCAGGAAAATGTAAAGTCGTTACAGGGGTGAATTTTGGCGCATATCTTGAGGCTGAATCTAAAGTAATTGATACATTAGCAATATATAAGAATGTTTCCTCTTCACCTACTTCTGGCGATAAAGTATACGAAGCGAAAAATATATCTTTTTCAAATGATATTGTAGGCTTTAAGGATGTTCCAATAAGCATTAGCAATTCAAGTAAGGATAGATTTTTTGAAGATGGAACAAAATATAGTATAGTAATTTCATTTACTGATCAGGTAAAGGTTAAATATCAGACAGATGGAGATGACAAAGTCTATATCAAAGATGATAATTCTGGTTGGGGTAGTGCTTCTGATGATGGAAAAACGATTCATCAGGCAATAACTGTTACCGAATCTGAAGAGGATTTACCTGTGCCAACATTGACAGTAAGTTCAAAAGAATATTCAGAAGGAGTCCCAGCTTCTACTATTACCTATATCACAGGAATGACAGATGTTATAACAGCATATTCTGATACAGGTGCACGTGTAAAAATGTATTGGGATGGTGTAGCTAAAGAAACAGTTGACGGAACAAAATCAATAATTGAATTATCAAAAAGTGATTTGACTGTTGGTGAACATCACTTGAAGCTGGCATGTCTTGGTGTATCAAAAGAATATACTGTTAAGGTGTGTAATTATTCATTAGAAGGTGCAAATAAAGTATCAGATACAACTGATCAGTTCTATTTTCTTGGAAAGGACACCCCTGTTGAACCGACGATTAGCGGTCCTACGGTAGATAGTGGTAGTTATGAGTATGAGTCAAATACAGTTGTTGGACAGGCTAAAGTAAAATTTAAATCAAGCGGTCATTTGTTTAGTGTACCTTTTAAAATTGTTCCAAAAGAAATTTCAGAAAGTGATTTAGGAACATATACGGCTGATATTGATATAAATACAAAAAAAGTAACAGTGACATCAGCTTTGACGCAGGATGTTGATTTTACTGCTTCAGTAAAAGGTGTGCCTGAATATATTAGTGCTGAAAATAAGTATAAATATAAAATTACTATCAGCGGTAAAGGAAATTATACTGGAACATGTGAGATTGAGACGACGATAAATGCAGGAAGTCTTGATTTAAACAAGGTGCTGGTCGTTGAGTGGAATTCAGCAAATATTGCAAGTTCTGGTAATCATGAAGAGATATATAAGGGTTCTACATTTAGCTTTAATACAACTGATTTTGATTTTTACGATCTTGTAACAGGAAGTCTTGTAAATGATAGTATCGAAAATTATGGATTAACTTTTGAATCGAATGATATAAATGTTACAGAAAATGCGACTGTAAAAATAAAGTCATCAAAATACAGTGGTGAAATTGATTTAAAATTCCAAATAAATGAGTGTTCTATTAAGGATGCTGAGATAATTCTCGAAAATGAGAAGTATTTTTATACTGGAACACAGATTAAACCAGTGATTTCATCAGTTAAAGTTGGTGGAAGATCGTTAGTTGCAAATACAGATTATGAAGTATATGGCTATGATGATAATATTTCTGGGCAAGGCCAGATTATCATTAAAGGAAAGGGAAACTATTCAGGGAATAAAACAAAGAGTTTTTGGATTGTAAATAGTTTTGATAGTTATACTTTTTCTCTTGTTAGAAAGGAATATACATATAATCCAAATGTTGAGGCAAATAAGGTACAGCCAGGCGTAAAGGCTGAATCAAAGAACTCTGAGAAAATTAGTTCAACATCTGCTGGAAGTACAGAGGACGGATATTATGTAACATATAGTGATAAGGGCAAGTCTACATTTTCAATAGATGCTGGAGTAAAACAGGCTACAGTTCACGGTACAGGTGCGTATGCTGGCAGCACAAAGGTGCTTGAGTACGAAATCAAGCCTTATGATTTGAGTATAAATGAGGACAAGGTAACAGTTACTGCTAGTTCTCTTGCAAAAGAGTACAAATATACAGGTGAAAATATTGACAAGAAGAACGAGATAACTGAAGTGAAGGTTCAGTTCTCAATTATGTCAAGTGCTGCTCTAAATCCAAGTTCCGATTATGAGGTTTCAGCATCTGATGTGGCTGCTTCGACTCTTTCTGCAAATTGTGGTGAGAAGAAAATCACAGTAAAAGGAAAGGGAAATTACAAAGGTAGTATTGTAGCAAAAGAATATAAGGTTGTGCCGCTGTCTCTTTCAGAGGTATCAGAAACAACTGTAACAGCTACACCAGTAGAATTTGTATATACAGGAGAAGAACAGACACCTGAGATTACTGTGCAGATAAAGGGCCATGAATCTATTGCGGTAGGTTCTGATGAATATACTGTTATTCCAGATACAGAGGCACGTACTGTTCGTGATGATCATAAGGTTACTGTTCAGGGAAATGGTAAGAATTTTACAGGAAGTAAAGTAATTACTTATAAAATCACTCCATCAAATGCGGAGTTTGAAATTACAGATAAAACAGGCGTATACAAGTGTACAAAGGGAATGAATCCGTGTGAATTAAAGGATTCATCAGGAAAAGTATACGAAATGGAATATACTGGAACAAAGCAGATGCCAACGCTTGTTGTTACTGCAGGAGGTAAGAAGCTTACACAGGGTGTGGATTACTATCTGGACGCAGAGAATTGCACAATGGTTTCTGCGGACGGAAATTTAGCACAGATTACAGTATACGGTCAGCATAATTTTGAAAATAGTAATCCTGTTACAGCTCAGTTCAAGATTGTTCCAAGAAGTATTAAGCAGTGTACGGTTGAGTTTAAAGATGGCAAAAAAGTCTTTGAAACAACAGAAGCTGTTAAAGAAGAAGGAAATATTGTAATTAAATATGGGGCTCACAAGTTAACAGCAGATGAGTATGAGTTCGATGAAGATTCTATAAAGGTTGGCTCTGACACTATTAAGGTTAAAGGCAAAGGTAATTTTAAAGACGAGCTTGAAATTCCTGGTGTAACAATCGGTAAAGATATTTCAGCATATGATTTTAAACTAGAGTACAAGCAAACAGATGCTTATCATGCTAATACAAGTGATTATATTAAACCTGTTACTAGTTCAAAGTACGATTATGAGGTGCTTTATGTCGGAGAGGGATTGAAGCTTTCGCCTATTGAAGGAAGTCCGTTGACAACTGGCGATTATACTATTAAAGAGACAACTAGCGAAACTTCTGATGGAGAAATTCCAGATGGCTACACATATCCAAGTAATGATGGAAATACAATCATTACATATACCATTAAAGGAAGAAGTGATGCCGGCTTCTGTGGTGAAAAGAAGATATCATATAAAATTAAGCCATTTGATATTTCGAAATTAAGTGGAGAATATGCAGGTGAGCCAATATTTTCTGATGCATTAGGACTTGTAGAGGATACATGGAAAGATGATGGTGCACCTACAAAAGCATTTAAGAAGTATACAGGCGACAACACAATAGATGTTGACCCAACAATCAACTATAAACAGCCATCAGGTTCAACCCTATCAAAGGGGGCTGATTATGAAGTAAGTAGAGAAAAAATTAATGGTAAAATTAATAAGGATAAGACAAAGGCTGAAATAGTCACAATTACTGGTAAAGGAAATTATTGTGGCTCAAAAGATGTATATTATGGTGTAACTGAGGGCGATATTGCTGTAGTTTTAAATAAAGGAAAGGATACAGAAGAAAAAGCGGTTTCAGGCGGTACACTTGATATAGGTCAGTTTGATTGTACAGGAGAGGATATTCCATTTGAGTTTACAACTTCAGCGACAGATTATAAGCAGCTTACTGTTGCGAGTGTTAAGTATACTAAATATTCTCCAGTTGAGTGGGATACATATAAAATACTTAGCTTAGGTAGCGATTATATCATTAAGAATCAGTCGGGAACTCCAATTAATGATTTTAGTGATCTTAAGTATAGCACCCCAGGAGAACACTATTTTACAATTATTGGCAAGGATAAGCTTAAGGGTGAAATTAAAGTAAAATTTAAGATTACAACAAAGGATATTTCAGCAGATGCAACAGTAAAATGTAATAAGACCTTTGATTATAATGGAGGTAATCCTGTTGATTATGCATCAATAACAGCAGCAGATATTACTGTAAAGCTTGGTGGAAAAACGTTAGTGCCAGAAACTGATTATACAGTACTTAATTCCTCTGATAAGATTGGTGTCAATACTTACCCAGGCATGAAGGATAATTATGTAACTATTCAAGGAATAAATAATTATTCGGGTGAAAAGAAAGTGCCATTTAATATTCTTTTGAACCTAAATGACGCAAAGCCTGTAACAAAAGAGAGTGGCACATATGAGCATGCTTCGGCTGTAAATCCGTTAATTGTAGCTGTAGACAAGAATATTAAGGCAACAGAATTTGAAAATATAGTACCTACAGTTGAGTATTGGGATGGTTCGGCATCAAAGAAGCTTGTGAAGAATAATGCTGACATAAATATTAAGATGGCACGAGCAAAATCTGCATCTGTTTTAGGTCCAGATGATGTTACTGTTAGTGCAATCAAGACAGATTCAGAGGAAAAATATCTCAAAGAATCAACAAAGTGTGTATTTAATTACAATTCTGCAACAGGATTTGACAATAGGATAAATTTCTATACAGATATTAGTTCTGCAAAGCTTAAGCTTAAGAAGACAGAGTTTGATTATTCGGGTGCTCCAATCAAACCAACGATAGCTGACATTATTGGATTGCCAGAGGGAATAGGTGAGGCTGATTATGAGCTTGAATACATTAATGTAGATGGTTCGGCAGATTTCTCACATGCAGGAAATTATAAGCTAAAGCTATCTTCAACAGAGAACGGAAAGTATTTCTATTATGATAGTGCTAATCCTGCTAACAACTCTGTGGAATTACAATATATTGTTAGATACAATTTGGGTGCGACTAGTGAGGCAACAAAGTGTATAGCCAAACTTTTTAATGGACCAAATGAAGTGACAGAGGGTCAGATTGAGTTTGTGAAGGGTGGCTTAACAATTAAACTTTCCGATGATGCGGGTGAAGCAAAGACTCCTCAGGATACATATACAATTAAGATTATTTCACCAGATGGTGAGTCTATTACAGATAAATGTATGCTGAATGGAAAGGAACAATTGAAGGTTTCAACGATTGATAATCAGATTATTACTATTGCTCCAAAGAGTGGTGAAAAGACAGTTATTGGTAATATGAAGATTAATATCAATGTTGTTGGCAAGAGCTTATCAAATGCTATTGTCGAGTATCCTGCTACAGAATATTCTGACGAAAAAATGAAGTATACAAGTTATCCAATTACTCCAAAGCCAACAGTCACTATGGATGGATTTGAACTTGTAGAGGGTACTGATTATGAAGTTGAGTATATAGGTGACAATATAAATGCAGAAGAGACCTTTAAGACTCGATTAAAAGGATTAGGTATATATAAAGGCCAGTATAAGGATGATGTACCTGATGAATTTACGATATTAAAGCGACCAATTTCCGAGTGTATAGTTGAGGGGGATGAGTGTTCATACCATCCAAATGGTGCACATCCACAGTTGAAGATTTCTTATAAAGCAGAAAAACGAGCTGCATATGTATTAAAGGAAAAGGCTGCTGGTGGAAATTATGATTATGAAGTAACAAATTATAACAATGATACTAATGCAGGAGATAAGGCTGGAACAACTCCACCTACAGTTATTATTGCACAAGGTTTGTCAGGAAATTTTGATTTTGATATAACAAACATTCCTTATACAATAAAACCATTAGATATCAATGATACTAGACAAGTAAAAATTCCAGAATCAACTCCGTTTACAGGAAAATATATAAATATCAAATCTATGATAAAGCCTGAAATGGTTGATGGAACACCATTGAGAGATACAGATTATGAAGTGACAATATCGGGTGTTGATGATCCAACAAAGGTGACAGAGGTTGGTGATTATATTGTAACGATTGCTGGAAAAGAACCAAATTGTACAGGCACAAATACATCCTTAAGGTTTAAGGTTACACCTCGTTCATTGCCAGAGTTTTCACAAGAGAAGAAAGCTCTTACTGTAGGAGGTGAGGAAGAGCCGATTATTCAGGTTACAGTATCTGATGTAAAGGAACTTATTGATGGAAAGGCAATTCCAGCATCTGTTGTTGTAAAGGATATTGGAAGAGAGGATACATCAGACTATACTTTAGTAGAGGGTACTGATTATACGCTTTCATACTATAACAATACAAAGTATGGAACGGGAGAAGAGGAAGTAAAGCCAGGTGATGATTCTCGTGAAGGTCCATATGTATTAATTGAAGGTATTGGAAATTATGAGGGTAAGATAACTAAGGGCTTTGATATTGGTAAAAATATCAATAAGCTTTCAAAGAACCCGGATCCAACTGCTGATGGACAGGACTGTATTAGAACAAATACAGAAGCTGAGACTTATAAGTATAATCATGAAATTCAGTCACCAGAGTCAAAGCTTACATATAAATGGCAAACAGGTTCAACTGTTAAATCTTATGAGCTTGAGGAAGGTAAGGATTTCGAGACATATATTACTAAGGAGGGCTCAAAAGAAGAAGTAAGACCAATAAATCAAGGAAAGTATACTTTACATATCAAAGGAATTGGAACCTATTGTGGCGAGATTGAAAAATCATTCACAATAACAAGTAAGGTAATTACGGATACCAATAAGACATTTACAGTAACAGATGCCGAAGGTATGTTTAAATCTGAAACATTATCATTCAAGCTTAATGGATTAAAGAAGATAGATGATAGTGTAATAAGTAAGTATTCACTTGAAAAAATTGGTGATTACAAGGGTTGGTATTTCACGCCTTATGATGAGGCTGATACAGTACATCCTACTGTCACAGTTTTTGATAGAACACTAGGAAAATCAGGAAAAGAGACCTATGAAATTAGCCCAGAGGAGCTTTCAATTGGAAAACCTGAAAAGGTAGAAAATGTTTCAGGAATTACAATAATGAAGGTGCCAGTAAGATTTAAAACAAATGTCGAATCTGTTGATCCTGATGCACCGGAAGTTGTAGATGGATTCAACTACTATACTGGTAAGGATAGTGCATGTTTTGAAATTCATTATGTAATCTTACCAAAGAAAATAGGCAAGAATTTTGTAGTTGAATTTGTTGATGAAGAAGGTAATCCAAGAGGCAGTGGTGATGATAATAATTATGACTGGACTGGTAGACAGATTAAGCCTTTATTAAAGGTTTATGATGCTGATAAGGCGGATGAAAAGAGAACGCCGCTTAAGCTTGGTACAGATTATGAGATTGAGTATGCAGTTGATGAACCAAATCCATATGGTGCTTCGTATACACCTACGCCATCAACTCTTCCTGGTAAACATTTCTTAAAGATAAAGGGAATTGGAAACTACAATGGAGAGATTGAAAAGGTAGAGTATAACATTTGGGGAAATGTAAGCGACGAAAATGTGGAGATTTTCCATATTGAAAATGGAAATGAAGTTGCAGGCTTTGGAACTCAGCAGTTTACAGGAAAGCTTTATCAGCCAATTGATTATAGTAACGTAATACTTAAGCTTAAAGGCGCTGATGGTTCAAAGGATTTGAATTTGAAGTATATCATCAATGAAGATAGGGTTGATGAAGAAGCTTCTGATTATGTAATGAGTTCTCAAAGTGAATATATCGATGAGTCAGGTAAGAAGCATACTGTTGACTGGACAAATGATGGAGCAGTAAGAATCAAAGGTAATAGCAAGAATTACTGGAAGGGTTCTCGTGATGAGAAATTCGATATAGCATTTGATATTACTAAATTGGAGCTTACAAACTACAACAAAGAGTATATCTATAATTCAAAAGATATTAAGCCAACCTTTAAAATGAATCTTTCTGATGAACAGTACAAGATTCTTGATACAGAATTCTATAGAGTGGATACGCCTGAAGAAATTACTGATGAGACGCTTCCTACAACTGATTTCAAGAATCATGGAAAGATTACTGCAAAGGTTCATTACACAATTTATGATTCAAGTAAGAAGGAGCTACAGACTGATTACTTATATGCAACATATGAGATTAAGCAAAGATCTCTTGAGAATGAGGTTGGATTAATCTATGCAAAGAAAAATAAGTATACTGGCTCAAAGGTAGTTCCAAACTTGATTGTATATTGTTTAGATGAAAATGGAAAAGCAATTGAACTTAAAGCTGGTGAAGATTACAAGTGTGTAGCAGCAGCTACAAATCCAATTATTGGAGATGCAATGATGACAATTCAACCAGGTACAAATGGTAACTGCATCAATGAAAAAGAGGCTCCTTATACAATTTATCTTGACGGATTGAAGGATTTGAATGTTATAGCTGGTACAAATCATGATTTAAAGGTTTCATGGACAAAGCCATCTGCTGGCGAAAAGGTTCATCTTGATGTATTTGCTGTTAAGGAAGATGGTACTCACTTATCTGAAACACCTGTAAAGACTGCTGATGTAGCATTGTCACAGCCTCAGGAATATACATTTATACTTGAAGGCTCAAAGACATATAGTGTTCGTGCAGTTGTTATAGCAGGTGCAGTTGAATCCGAACCAATTGAAGCTATTGCAACTACTGGTCTTTCAACAAATGACATTAAAGTAACAAGTCCTTATGTAGGAGCAGCAAATATTGATTGGAGTGCGGCAAAGGGCGATTGCACATATTTCAAGATTTACAGACGTGCTGCTGGAGAGACAAACTATAAGAAGATAGGCTCTTATCTTGCAGCAAGTAACTCATATACCAATACTGGATTGACAAGTGGTGCAACTTATTACTATTATGTAGATGGATATGTATTAAAGGATCTTCCTGGTGGAGATACAGTACTTACAAAGATTAGTACATCGCCAGAAATTAAAGTAGTAATTCAGTAATTGGGATGAGTGGTGTTATGTCGAAAGACAAGAAATTTTGTATTGGCGGATACGAATTTGATAATTATTATGAATATCGCGCGGCACAAGAGGATGTTCAAAAAATTGAATGCATAAATCAGGAGTTAGATGTTCAAAATCCTGAGGTTGCAGTTAGATTATATAATGACATTCGTGATGGGATAATTACATTTAATAGTCCTATTGGCAAGCAGTTTTCAGATCATATTGCAGATATTGTTGCAAATAAATCTGAGATAATGCTTGATGACAGAGCGATGATTCGTGAGGCAGAAGGACAGGTCAAGCACCAAAAGGTGCTTGGCCTTATTTTGGTATTACTAGGAGTTGTAGCTTTTGGTAGCTTTGTTGGTTATGAAATAAAGGAAGCTTATGAGACAAGGCAAATTGCAAAGCTGCATGAGAATCTTGATAAAAAAGCGGAAGAGATTGCTAAAAATAGTCCGGATAATGCCGATAAAAACATTGAGGGGTCAAAGGCTGTTGAGTCAGATGCTACCAAAGTGGCAGGTGATGAGGGAGTTCTTACTAGTATGTGGGATACAGATTATTCTATTGAAGAACTTGAGATGACCCCGGAATTTGCGGAACTGTATTCTCAGAATTCAGATTTGGTAGGATGGTTAGAGGTCGTTGATTCTGATATCAACTATCCGGTTATGCAAACTCCAAATGATCCTGAATATTATCTCAGAAGAGATTTTAATAAACAGGATGATAATAATGGTACACTTTTTGTAGATTATAGATGTGATGTTATTAATCCAACTACAAATACGATTATCTATGGTCACAATATGCGTTCTGGAAAGATGTTTGGTCCTCTTAAGAAATATTTGGATCACGATTATTTTGAAAAGCATAAGACAGTAATTTTTAATACCCTATATTTTTCAGAAACCTATGAGGTTGTAGCGGTAGGTTTGTCAAAGGTTGGTTATAATGATGATTCCAGCTACAAATATTATGATTTTATTGATGCTGTTTCTGAATCGGATTATCAGGAATTTTTGTCAAATATAAAGAGTTTATCAGTGTTTGATGATTCTATAGATATAAATTATGACGATAAGCTTTTGACACTTTCGACATGTAATAGTTATACAGAAGATGGAAGACTATTTATTGTGGCTAAAAGGGTTCAGTAGTGCTATAATATACCATATATAGATGTTTTTATTTTCAAATAGGGGAATAATTATGAAGATAAGAAGAATTGCTAGAGCAGGATGGGCACTTGTAATAGTAGCTGTTATTCTATTTTTGGTGGTACTGTTTTCTAGTCTCAAAGCAAAAGCCGGTTTAGATGGCGGGAAATACACAATTGAAGGAGAGATGGTTTCGACTGACCAAATCGAAGATAGAGATGCGATTACGGAAGTATATGGTAGTGGTACGATTACCATAGGTGCCAATGCTTTTGGAAATTGTTCAAATTTAACAAGTGTTACCATTGATGGGAATGCGATTTTCGAAGCAGGTGCTTTTCAAAATTGTGAGAAGCTTGTAAATGTAAATGTAAGTGGTTATGCGGAAATTGGAAGCTTAGCCTTTGCAGGATGTAAGAATCTTTCTCATTTTAGTGCAACTACAATCAAATCGATGTCTACAAATGCTTTTGATGAATGTAGCAAGGAATTAGTTATTGATGGTGATTGCGACCTTAAGTACAAGGATGGAGCATGGTATAGAGATGGTGGTTCTACTTTGGTTTCTGTTACACCAAATATTGTAGACCATAAGTTTTCTGTTCCAGCTTCTGTTACAAAGATTGAGCCTAATGCGTTTTCTGGTTCAGGTGCAAATTATATTAATTTTTTGACACCAAATAATCTTGTATCTATTGGAAATCAGAGTAGTTGGCCACATGATGGTGAATTAATTATAGATGCAATTGGATTTGATTCTGCTTCTCATCCAGAAATTCCTGATTATGAGGACATCTATGAAAATGCATTTAGAAATGCAAATTGGAAAGAATTAAATTATGAAAAATCTTCTCCATCTGGAAAGGTATACATAACAACAAAATATGTATTTTATAAACAAGATGGAGTGACAGAGGATACAGAAAAGAAAGCATCTTTTGTTCCACCAAAACCAGAAGCCGTTGAGCCAGGTTCAACAAAGGATGTATATGCAATTCCTGTTGATGGATATTCAATTAAGGCTGGAACACAAGATTTTTATCATTTCGATAGTGTGCCTGCTGAAGGTGCTACAGTAACATTTGAATTTGTAAAGGATAAAGGTGTAAAACCCGATCCAAAACCAGACCCTAAGCCAGATCCAAAGCCGAGTCCATCTGGCGGTGGCGGCGGTGGTGCTGCAGCAAAGCCTGTGCAGCCAACCCCAGCAGCAACACCAGGACAGCCAATTCAGTACATCATCATCGAAGGTGCTGATCAGGTTGTAAAGAAGAATCCGGGAATCGTTTCTATGCGTTGCAACGGTGAATATAGCAAGTTCTTGTACGTTATGATGGATGGCAAAGCAGTTGACAAAGCGAATTACGCTACAAAGGAAGGCTCGACTATCTTAGCTTTTACAGAAGCTTATACAGCAGCTCTTTCAGAGGCTAGACATCATATCCGTTTCGTATATACAGATGGATATGCAGATACAACACTTACAGTAGGAAATGTTCCCGTTGCTGCGGCAGCGCCTGCAACCTCTGGAAAGGTTTCAGCCGGCGGTAGCAAGACTACAACAACAGTTACTTATACAGTTAGCGCTGATGGTACAGTTACAAAGGGACATGTAAAGGATTCCACACCAAAGACAGCCGATGGCTTTGATGAGAGATATCTTCTTTGCATAGCTATTCTTCTTTGTGGAATAGGAGCAATCCTCTTTAGCAAGACTAGAAAAATCGAAATTATAGCATCACATTTTGATGATTAATTAATTTAATATCAGATGATAAGCCCTAAGTGGTTGATAGTATTTATCAAACTCTTAGGGCTTTTTTAGTGCAAAAATATAGCCTATGAGGTGACTTTTATCTTATTGATATGTATCCAGAATTCAGGACACAAATCAGCACCTCATAGGCATATTATTATTTCATATAACTTACAAATACATTACCAAATTCGCTGAAGTAGGTTTCTGCCTCATCTATCGGCATATGGTTTATTTTGCCTGATACAGGCTCAAATACGGATACCGTTGAATTATCATAGCCAATAAGCAGTACAGCGTTGTTTTCGTCTGTTTTTGCGTATACAGGACTTCCGATACCTATGTAGTAGAGTACATTTTCTACATCAAGACCTGTAAGATCGAGTACGGTGTAATCCTTAAGTGTTCTAGAAAGGATACTCATAGGAGTATCACCTGCTTCAAGCAGTGTGTGAACCTGCACATTTTCACCAGCATATACGAGCATAGCAGAAAGTGCCTGAGCATTTCCATCAGCCTCGTTGTCTGAGGAGCCGACTACCAGGTTCGCAAAGTCATTCTGGTAAGGCTTTCTGCCGCATTTCCATACATATTCAGGGACGTTGTTTAGAACGACACCCATATTTTTGCTGGCTGATTCGATTGCATCTGTAAGGTTATCTGTTGCAAGAGTAACCGAATTACCAGTATATACAAAGTATTTAGTGGTTGTAGCATCGGTAGAAACTGTAACTGTTCGACCGTTTTCTGCTAAGGACAAATCGCTGTATTTGTAGTCAACCTTTCCTAAGTTTTCATTTGAACCTAGCTGAGTCATATTCAGGATTACGACTTCTCCCTTGTTTCTGTCCATCGCTGTTGTAATTGGGATGGCTTGATTTTGTTCACCAGATGAATTCATGATTGTATCGTCGCGAGCTGTCTTTACATTGCCGTTTGCATCGATGGATACACGCTTTAGGTAGAGTGTGTAGGAATCAATCGAAACATCTGTGACATATTTGCCGCTTTTTTTGTAGGTCATAAGCACGCGTTCTTCATTGTTGCTGATTTCTGAAATTGTCAGCTTGTGCATAGGGTAAACATCTGAACCGGCAGCATCCTTTGTGATTTGACTCTTGAAGATTGAGCCGTAGATGAAATCCTCATCCATAAAGGCGAGAGGCTTTAACAATTCATCTTCTTCTGATGTAATATCAAACGTTTTTTGTGTCTCCAAATCCAGGATATGGATGACATCTGCAGTAATCGGGGTCTCGGTCCATGCAACGAAACGACCTGAACCAGATACCGCGTATTGTGTTTCATCAAGTCCTGTCAAAAGCTCGTCTGTGGTGAGCTGGTTTAAGGACATATGCACCAAAGTGCCATTTACCATGATATAGAACTGGTTGTTTGATGTCTCGTAAATCAAATCAGAGAAGTTGGCGTTCAAAATCTGGTAGGAATTTGTAGAGGCAATAAATACCTGCTCTGTCGAGACATCCTCGATTGCATCATAGTGGAAAAGGTTTACACCCGATTCACCCTCGTGAGCACCACAATTCATATATCCATATACGACAAAATCCATCGTTCCTGATTCATCGATATTGAGGATGTGAATTTGATGCTGGTCATATGTCGCGCGTAAATCAGTAGGGTCATCTGTAATGAAATTAAAAATTTCTTTGATGCAGCGGTCTGTCTGGTTATATTCAAACAAGGAGCCGTTTTGTACGAAAGCGATGATGGAACCGGTTTCGTTTGAAAGATATTGGACATCCTTATCGGTGATGCCGACTTTTACAGTGTTATCCTTAAATACTACAGAATTTTTATCTAATTGCTGTTCCATTGTCCTGTTGTAATCCAGCAGATAAAATCTCTCAGGCGTGTAGCGCACTCTGAAGTTTTCCTGACAGTCATAGTAGGTTGGTTTTCTGTTATCACCTGATTTCATAAAATAATTCATAGTCAGGGAAACATAGTTGGCACCGATATCAGTAAGTGTGATATATGCAGGTCCCTCCTGCTTACCCTTGAATTTACCGTAGTTTATCATCGATAAAGGTGAATTGATGTTTACCTTATATAATGAATCGCTTTTAGCGTATGCTTTTGGTTCTATATATGTAGAAAGCTCATCAGCATTGTCAGAAAGTGCAGTATTGTGAAAATCTGTTGCAAACTGAACAATTTCCTTTTCGTGACAATCCTCAGTTCGCATAATTCTCGTATAATAGCGGATGTTACGGTCGTCGTTTTTAGCGGTAATGATGAGTAAGTATTCTTCGCCAGTATCGATAAGGTTTTCTGCCTGAATAGTTGCTGTCAAGGTGTTTGATTTCTCCTTGAACTTTATATCATTGCTGGCAATTTTTCGCTGTGTATCCAGTGAACGAATTTCGTATGACAAATCATCAATTTCAAAATGCTTCGTATCCATGGAAAACTCGATGAGTCTGTCTTTGCCAAGTGGGATAATGGCATCTCGCATATAGCAAGGGTTCATTTCTGTGATATATCCGTGCAGCGAGGTGCTAGCCAGGTCGAGATAATGAATATCAATCGTAGGTATAGTAGGCTTTGTCATCTCGACAGTTACTACATCCTTTTTATAATTAGTAGTTATCTCAAAAATGACTACAAAGCTACAAAAAACCAAAAGTAAAATTGCAATTCTTTTTATGATGTTAAGTGGAATACCTTTTTTATAAAACTGAAGTTTCATAAGTTCTCGCTTTCTTGTTTTTTAAAAATAAAAATGTTAAAATTTCTACGAAATAGCAGTATTTTTCGATAAAAAAGGAGTATACTGATGAGCGAAAATTGTCACGAGCATACACATATTGATGAGCATGGAAATGTCTATACTCACAGTCATCTGGACGGTGAGCATGGCAATCATCCACATCATCATACAAATACAAAAGCAGTTATCAACAGGCTGAACCGTGCGATAGGGCACTTAGAGTCTGTTCGCAATATGGTAGAGGATGGCAGAGACTGTACAGAGGTACTTATCCAAATCGCCGCAGTAAAATCAGCGATAAACAACGTAGGAAAGCTGATTCTGACTGACCATATTGAGCACTGTATTGTTGATGCTATCGAAGAACATGATGAAGACGCAATCAAAAATCTCGAAGACGCCATTAATAAATTCATCAAATAGTTGTTTGTAAATATGTCAGTACATATTTTTTATTATTATATATGCATATTCCATATAAAATTGCACAAATAATATGCATATTTTATCACTCTTTTTTCGTGCTGTCTTGTAAAATTAAGCAGTAGTATTTTTTTATTTTTTGTGGAGGAGCCATGAAACAGTTTTTTGGCAAAATAGGTGCGTTTTTTAAGAAAATCGTTTGTCTTGTAAAGTCATTCTTTACAGGGATAATTGAAAAGATAAAGAATTCAAAGGCAGTGACCTGGTACACAGGAACAAAATTCCATCAGGTAGACCAAATGCTTTGGGATGAGTATCCGCTTTTGATGCAGATACCGCTTTCGTTATTGATTATATTTTTGATGGAGTGGTTATCTAGACATTCAATCGTAGATACCTTTGGCTTCGTAGTGAAGCATACAGGTCCATATCTTTTCAATTCATTTTGTGTCTATGCATGCTTGAGTGTAGTGATTCTTTTCCGTCGTCGAGGCTGGTGGAGAACGCTGATTTCACTGATTTTTATCGTGCTTGGAATAATCAACTGTATCGTCTTGATCAATCGTGTGTCACCTTTTGGATACACTGATTTATATATGATAAGCGATTTGCTTACTATGCAGGATTCAAACTATTTTTCTGCAGAGCAGGCGATGATTTCTATGATTGCTTTCGTGATAGTCACAATTTTGATGATTATCTACTTTAGAAATTGCAGGAAGGCGAATCCTAAGAAACCTTTCTGGTTTAGACTCATTGTCGTAGTTTTGATAATCGGAAGCCTGTATCCATCTACAAAGCTCCTTCGTTCAGCAGGTATCATGACATCTTACTTTGGAAACCTGCAGCAGGGGTATTTTGATTATGGATATTTGTATGGATTTTCTACATCTGTTCTTGATAGAGGAATGAGCAGACCTTTTGGTTACTCAGAGAACAAAATCAAGAGCATTGTTAAAAAGAATGATGAATTTGTCGCATCCATAGGAGAGGACGATACCTACAAATCTGTAAAGGTTATCGAGAATGAATCCTCAGACCCAATGCAGCCAAACGTAATCGTGATGCTGCTTGAGTCATTTTATGATGTATCCGAATGTAAATTCATCGAGACAAATGAAGACCCAATACCTTATGTTCATTACCTTGAGAAGAATTTCTCTACAGGACATTGTATTGTGCCTGTTGTTGGTGCTGGTACATGTAATACAGAGTTTGAGATTTTGACAGGTATGTCCTGCAACTTCTTCGGACCAGGTGAGTATCCGCAGAAGACTATTTTAAAAGAAATTTCAAGCTGTGAGTCTTTCGCAGATTCGATGAAGGCCAATGGATATTCAACCCATGTAGTGCACAACAACGGAGGAAATTTCTATTCTAGAAAAAATGCCTTTTCTTTGATGGGCTTTGATACATTTTCTTCAAAGGAAATGCTTGATATCACTGACTACACACCACTCGGAAACTGGCCAACTGATGATATCCTGATTGGTGGCACAAAGGATTCTATGGATTCTACTGAGAATCCGGATTATGTCTATACAATTACCGTTGAAGGCCACGGAGCATATCCTACATACCCTGTCGAGGAGACAGAAAAGGAAGTGACTCCTATCGAGGTCAAATGCGAAGGCAAGACCCCTGAAAAGCAGTGTGAGTGGTCATACTATATAAATCGAATCCACAATGTAGATGATTTTCTTCAGAAATATATGCAGATGCTTGATGATCGTGGCGAGCCTACTATCGTTATTATGTTTGGCGACCACTTGCCAACAATGGGCCTCGAAGAAGAGGAAACAACTACAGGTGATTTATACAAGACAAAATACTTTACCTGGAACAACTTTGGAATGCCAAAGGAAGACGAGGATTTAGCTTCATATCAGCTTGTAGCTGAGTACCTGAATCGTCTCGGTATTCATGATGGAAATATCAATGCATATCACCAGAGAAAGATGGCAGATGGAGCAAGACGTGGTTCAATGGAATACATGAATGACCTCGAGCAGCTTCAGTACGACCAGCTCTATGGTGAGAACTATCTTCTAAAGGATGGAACAGACTATCAGCCTACTGATATTGAGATGGGTATCAATGATGTTCAAATAGAACACACATACTTCTATAATGGCAGACTCCATATCTATGGCCAGAACTTTACGAAGTGGTCAAAGGTATATGTAAATGGCGAAAAAGTTCCTACGACCTACGAATCAGGTCAGGTGCTTTCAATAAAGGATTCTGCAGTAAAGAGTGGTGACTACATCACCGTATGCCAATTAGGAAGCGCAGAGACCATATTCCGCGAATCAAACAAATCCATGGTATTTAACCCAAAGGACAAGGTATCAGACGAAAAAAAGGCTCAAACGGACGAAATAGAGCCATCTGACGCTGAATCCGATGATGCATCAAAGGAAGAAGAATAATTTCTTAATGAAATATGCCCTGGCTGGTTCTTATAGGTCCATACCCCTGCACGTGCAA
>JAZLJM010000056.1:0-14648 GCA_045617805.1 Pseudobutyrivibrio sp. | reverse complement strand
CGGAAGGCTGAGCAGGCACACGATGTAACTTCTCAGACGGTGGGAAAAATCTTGCAAAGGACTTGTCTAATTTTCTTAGTGAACGGTATGAGCAAAAATGTAAGTATGGATGGCACGAGCCACAGGATTTGGGAATTCCCCTCAACCTACAAAGCTGTTCGCCCCAAAAGGACATTTTTAAAAATTAGTCGAAGCCGCGGATAAGACACTCATATCTGCGGGACTTGCTATGCTGGATTTCTTAACGGATTTGACAATTGCAAGCACAGGGGTATGTATCAATAAGAACCAGCCAGGGCATATTACATTACACAGTCTTCCTGTCGCAGAAAACAGGTGGTGGGGGATGGGTGAAGAGGGATAAGTTGAAATTGGCTAGAGAATATTTAAAAGCATAAAAGGTTTCAAAAAGCATACTTCTTGACGGTGATTTGTTACCTCTTGGGGGAAATGTATTTATTTTTGGTTTTTTAGTATTATTATAATAGCAGGTCGATCAATTAACTGAAGAGAGGAAATATGAAATTACATATTGAGATTGATGAAAATATAATTGAAGACGAGATTGTTATTCGCTGTAGGGAAATGACGGATGATGTTTTAATGATGCAGAAAATGTTTCAGGAGTATTTGAAGGCTCCTATGCAGCTTAAGGTTACACGGCAGAGTACGGAGTATTATATCCCTGTGGAGGAGGTTTTGTTTTTGGAGACCTCTGATGCTGAGGTTGCAGTGCATACGAAGGATGAGATTTATTTTTCGAAGAGTAGGCTGTATGAACTTGAAGAGCAGCTGCCGGGTGGATTTATTAGGGCATCGAAGTCGGCGATTATCAATACGGATAAGGTGCGCGGTATTCAGAAGAATATTACTGGAAGCAGTGCTGTAGAATTTACAGATACTGGGAAAAAGGCTTATGTTTCTAGAAATTATATTAAAACAGTAATGGATAAAATTGAAGAAAGAAGGTTTAAAAGATGAAAGGAAAAAATGTTTTTATTGGATTGATTTTTATTTTTGTTGCATTGATGGTTTTATTAAATGGTTTGTCGCTTATGCCGTCAATTCCTGTAATTAGAATTGCAATTTCGTGCTTTTTGCTTGTGCTTTGTATTAGTGAATTGACAAAGGGCCATTTCTTTTTGCCATGTGTTTCGCTTGGCTTGATAGGATGTATTTTTGATTCAGAGCTTGGAATTGAGATGATTACACCTTGGACATTGATGGTTGTTTGTGCACTTTTAGGACTTGGATTAGAGGTTATTTTTAAAAAGGAAACTGAGTGTAATCAGGGGATAAATCAAACATATGATTATGTCTATGATGAGAAAAATAAACAGACAGTTGAAGAAACTATCAAGGATGATGTAGTATTTGTAAAGAACTCTTTTAATGAGAGCTCGAAATATATTGAAACTACAGGTTTAAAAAAGGCAATTGTTTCAAATGCATTTGGAAAGCTGAGTGTTTATTTTCAGGGAGCTTCAGTGTCTGTAGAGGGGGCATATATTAAGTCTACTAATGCTTTTGGTGAGACTAATATCTATGTACCAAAGACCTGGAGAGTGCTTGTGAAACAGAATAATACGCTTGGCGCTATTCGAGTATATGGTCAGTCTGAGGCTGAGCCTGGCGCGCCAGAGGTTGTGATTTCAGCAGAGAATTCATTTGGAGATTTGTCAATCAGTTACATTTAAGGTGAAAAGATGGGAAAAATATTACTTTTTTTGGCAGAAGGTCATGAAGAAATCGAAGCACTTACAGTTGTTGATTTGGTTAGGAGAGCAAAGCTTGAAATTGCTACTGTATCAATTACTGGTAAGAGAGAGGTTACAGGTTCACATGGGATAACAACAATTGCAGATATGTTGTTGGATGAGGCAGATTTTGATGGAGCTGATATGTTGGTGCTTCCTGGAGGAATGCCTGGAACGCTTAATTTAGAAGCGTGTGAGCCATTGATGGTAAAGGTAAAGGAGTTTGCTGCGGCAGGTAAATATATTGCAGCAATTTGTGCAGCTCCAACAGTTTTTGGAAGAGCTGGTTTGCTTACGGGTAAGACAGCTTGCTGCTTTACTGATATGGAGGGCGATTTGCTAGGAGCAAAGGTTTCCTATGAGCAGGTGTGTAAGGATGGCAATATTATCACAAGCCGCGGCATGGGAACATCGATTCCGTTTGGTTTAAAAATCGTAGAGACCTTTACTGATAAATCTACCGCGGATGCACTTGCGAAGAAAATAGTATATTAAATTTCAAGTCACAACTTTGGGTGAAGATATCCCCCCTGAGGTTGTGACTTTTTTTTGATTTGTTTTTGTAATTTTCGTGAAAAAGAGTAATAGAAATTGAGATTGTGTTTTAATGAAAATAATAGCGTAGAAATACTATTATATGTGATGTTTTAGGTGTACATATGGGAAAAATTTTTGCAGAAATAAAAAAGAAATTTGATAGTGATGAAATTACTGTATTTGAAAAAGTGGCTTTCGTGACAATATTCTTTGCCATGGTTTCCAGCTTTTGTATGACAATTCTGGTTTTTGCTTTGAAGGAATCGAAAATTGTTCAGTATTTAATGATATTCGAGGTGATTTTTGTTAATAGTCTGTTCTGGGGAGTTGCTCTCAGAAATATAAAAAGCCGCGTGCCGATTCGTGTGCTGACACTGGGGATTTTGGTTGTTATGCCAATTATATGGATTTATACAGGTGGTTTTGATGGAGGCGCGAATTTTTGGCTACTATTCGACATAATTTTTGTGATGATTGTGTATAACGGAAGAGAATTGGTGTGCTTTTTGATGTTGAGTCTGATATCAAGCTTTGGAACGGTTGCTTATGCGTCCAGGCATAAAGAGATAATTCCAAAGGTTGATGCTACGATGGCAAATATCAATGAGTGTATAAATATTGTTTGGTTGCTTATCTATTTGTTTATGGTAGTTGAAATTCAAAAGGTGCTTTTTAAAAGAGAACGAGATAAGATTGCACAATCTGATCTTCAGAAGAATGCTATGAATCAGGAGCTTACCGCAGCAAATATTGAGCTGCAGGAGAGTTCACGTCTTTTAGAGGAGACGCTGGAGAATCAGAAAAAATTTGTAAATGCAGTAAATCACGAGCTTAGAACACCGCTTAATGGTATTATCGGAAATCTGGAAATTTTGCTTGCTGATAATACAATTGAGCCTGTTTTGTATAGAGATTTGATGTCAATAAATCAATCTGCTGATGATTTATTGGTGCTTGTAAATGATATGCTTGATTGCGCAAAGCTTGATTCAGGTAAGCTTGATATCTATCCTGAGGATTTTGATTTGAAGCGTGTGACAGATTCACTTTATAATTCATATCGTGGAATGGCAGAAAAGAAGCACCTCGATTTTTCTGTAATGGTTGAACCAGGTACTGTTTGTGGTATTTATTCTGATCCGCATAGAATCACACAGATTGTGAGCAATATTATATCAAATGCCATTAAATATACTTCAAAGGGTTTTGTAAAAGTATTAGTTGATGTTAAAGGTAAGAATCTGATTTTTGATGTAATTGATTCAGGACAGGGTATTTCAGAAAAGGGTAAGGAAATTCTTTTTGAACCATATACAAGATTGAATGAAAAACAAAATGCAGATATTCAGGGAACCGGTCTGGGGCTTTCTATTGTAGGTAGCCTGGTTGAGAGAATGGGTGGAACGATTACAGTTGAATCTGAGCTTGGTACGGGTTCGGATTTTAAAATTACTATTCCGGTACGAGTGACGAGGCCGAATCTTTTTTATTCTACAACAAGAGCAAATGATGTGGCTGAGCAGAAAAAGCATACAGATTTCAAAGATATAAAGGTTTTATATGCAGATGATACGCCTACAAATTTGCTTATTTTTAAGAGGATTTTAAATTCTCTGGGATGTAGAGATGTAGATGTAGTAGACAATGGATTCGATTTGTTGAATAGGGTTAGTGAAAGTGAGTATGATATTATTTTTGTTGACCATATGATGCCAAAGATGGATGGAATTCAGACGATTAGAAAATTTCATTCGTTTGAGCATATGAATAAAGGTGTTCCTGTGGTGCTGTTTTCTGGAGTTTCAAAGGAATCTGTTAAAAAGCAGATGGAAGAAACAGGTATTGACGGTTTCCTTTCAAAGCCAGTAAAGCGTCAGGATATTGTGGACATTTTTCAAGAATTTATTGTTTAAGTAAAATGTTTTAAGTAAAATGGGAAGTTTGCATACACAAGTGCAATGATAAATGCTATGCAAACGATGTTTAGGCCAGCTTTAAATAGTTTTGCATATTTTGATTTTGTGAAGGCTGGCAGGGTGATTATTGAAGAGTATATGATGTCTGCTGATATTCCGAAAATTACTACAGCAGCAATATAGTATCTAGCCTGATAGCCACCCATATATCCACGCCCTAAAAAGGATTTGTATGCACTTTTTAATTGCATCAAAAATGTAATAATGATACTCAAATATCCGCATATCACAAATGTGATAGCGGGTATTTTTTTCTTAAAAAATCCCATAATAAGTACAGGAACTGGTAAGAAAAACAGAACTTCAATAACAAGTGCAGCCTTTGAAAAGACGCTAAGCTTGTAATAGAATTCTCCCCCGTAGCAGCTACAGAAGCTAAGGAAAAAGTTCTCAAAATAATAGCGCAAATATTCACTGAGCGAATAATTGACTCGCTGCCTGGCTGGTGTAAAAAAGTAGGTGCTTTCAAAATATTCTTTGGTGCAGATAAGCTCAAGGGATGGTGTGATTGTGCCATATTTTGAATACATAATTCCAAAATAAACCAGTGTAATTAAATAGATTGGAATAGACAGTAAAAAGTATTTGTTTAGTGATTTTTTGATTGAGTGCTCTTTTATCATCGTATAGAGGAGTAAGATGGCGCCCATGATGACAAGAAGGATTGCAGCAGTCATTTTGGTTAATAATGATGCTGATATTCCCAGTGCAATTAAAAGATAGGTTGTGAAATTTCTTTTTTCCTCGATGAAACGAAAATAACCAAGTAGGCCAAGTGCTACAGTAAGGAGTGTGAGATTGTCATTTGTCACTGCACCTCCTTCATATGCAAGCATAGGCACAGAGCAGACTATTGCGCTATAGAGTAGATGAGCGATAGGGTGTTTTTTGTCTATGCGCGAATATCCGATATAGAGCATGGCAAAAAGTCCGGTTGCCATTATTCCTATTGAAAAATATCTAAGACGTGAGAAATTGACGATGAAAAAGTCATGGTTATCGGCGTGTGATATTCCACCTGCGAGTCGCATGATATGGTAATAAAGGGGTGGGTGGCATAGATAATTTACGAGGTCTTTTCTGTATGCATAGCAATCAAAGGACCATTTGATAGGACTGTTGTTTAGCATATGCATATCTTCGAAATTCGGGATGATTTTCTTGGTGTCATAAAGATAGGCAACATAGCTTGTATGCGCAATTTCATCTGGTGCGGTGCATCTTAGAGTGTTTGCGTAGACAACGCTTTGGAGAATTGTATATATGAAAAAAAGGACATATATAGCCCTGATAGAAAAAAGCTTTATTTTGTTTAATTTATTTTCTGACATCATTTTATATTCACCTAAAATTATTATGGTAGCATCGTTTTTTACCAATCAATAATATCAAAATCCTATTACCTAAGCAAACAGCATACTGTATATTGGATAATACTTTAAAAGTTGGCATAATAATTTTATTCAATCTGTGTAAAAAATTATTCTATCTACGTAAAAGGTTTGACTTATATATGTATAAAAAATAAAATAATTACTAGGAGAAATATTGATATTACAGGAGTGATTACTATGTACAAAGAAGATTATGAACGTTGGCTTGCAGCAGAGCTTGATGATGCTGATCTTAAGCCAGAATTACTTAAGATTAATGGGAATGACGATGAGATAAAGGACCGTTTTGCAGTTGCGCTTGCATTTGGTACTGCTGGTCTTCGTGGTGTCCTTGGTGCTGGTACAAATCGTATGAATATATATGTTGTGCGCCAGGCAACACAGGGTCTTGCAAACTGGGTAAAGACTCAGGGCGGAAATCAGACAGTTGCTATCAGCTATGATAGCCGTATCAAGAGTGATGTATTTGCAAAGACTGCAGCAGGTGTTTTAGCTGCAAATGGAATTAATGTACGTATCTATGATGCACTTATGCCGGTTCCAGCGCTTTCTTTTGCAACAAGATACTATAATTGCAATGCTGGTATTATGGTTACAGCTTCTCATAACCCAGCTAAGTACAATGGCTACAAGGCATATGGTCCAGACGGCTGCCAGATGACAGATGATGCAGCAGCTATTGTTTATGCTGAGATTCAGAAAACAGATGTCCTTACTGGTGCCAAGGTAATGAGCTTTGCAGAGGGCGTTGAGAAGGGACTTATTAAATTCGTAGGTGATGATTGCAAGCGTGCTTTATATGACGCTATCGAGGAGAGACAGGTTCGTCCAGGTCTTTGCAAGACTGCTGGACTTAAGCTTGTATACAGTCCGCTTAATGGTTCTGGACTCGTTCCTGTTATGCAGGTACTCAATGACATCGGTATAGAGGATGTTACTATCGTACCTGAGCAGGAATATCCAAATGGTTACTTTACAACTTGCTCATATCCTAATCCTGAGATTTTTGAAGCTCTCGAGAAGGGTCTTGAGCTTGCAAAGTCAACAGGTGCAGATTTGATGCTTGCTACAGATCCTGATGCTGATAGAGTTGGTATTGCAATGAAATGTCCAGATGGAAGCTATGAGCTTGTTTCAGGAAATGAAGTTGGCGTACTTTTACTTGACTATATCGCTGCTGGCCGAATTGAAAAGGGTACAATGCCTAAGAATCCGGTTGCTGTAAAATCAATCGTATCGACACCTCTTGCTGATGCAGTAGCAAAGAAATATGGCGTTGAGCTTCGTTCTGTTCTCACCGGTTTCAAGTGGATTGGTGATCAGATTGCAGGTCTTGAAGCTGATGGCGAGGTTGATAGATTTATTTTCGGTTTCGAGGAGTCATACGGATATCTTGCAGGTCCATACGTAAGAGACAAGGATGCTGTTATCGGTTCAATGCTTATCTGCGAGATGGCTGCTTACTATCGTTCAATTGGCAGCTCACTTAAGCAGAGACTTGAGGAAATCTACAAAGAATATGGTCGTTATCTCAACAAGGTAGACTCTTTTGAGTTCCCAGGACTTACAGGTATGGATAAGATGGCTTCTATTATGACAAGTCTTCGTGAGAATCCACCAAAGGAGTTTGCAGGAATTAAGGTTTCACAGGTTACTGATTACAAGAAGACTGAGGAAACAGGTCTTCCAGCAGCAAATGTTTTAATCTATACTCTCGAGGATGGTTCGACTGTTGTAGTCAGACCTTCTGGTACTGAGCCAAAGATTAAGACCTACTTCACAACAAAGGGCGCAGACCTTGCAGAGGCACAGTCTGCAAAGGATAAGCTTGCAGAAGCTTTGAAGCCTATTTTACAGTAGAACATGAAAGGGGATTGGTAGCAGTAGTTATTAATTCCCTTTTTAAAAATTTATGATAAGAAAGGGAAAAACACATGGCAGATAACAATATTTTATGGTCAGATCGTAAAAGACCAATTTTTGGTTTACCACTTAGTTTCACAAAGTACACTTTGACAGAGGAAAGACTTATCATCAATACCGGTTTTTTGAATCTCAAAGAAGATGAGTGCAGACTTTACAGAGTACTTGATATCGTACTTAATCGCTCACTCTTTCAGAGAATGTTTGGCGTTGGAACAATTTCTGTTCAGTCATCAGATAAATCCTTAAAGAATTTTGAGATTAAAAATGTTAAGAAGCCAAAAGAGTTTAAGGAATTGTTTACTGAGCAGGTAGAGGCTGTTCGTGAGAAAAAACGTGTTGTCAGCAGAGAGTTTATGTCTGATTCTGATGATGATTTTGATGGAGATGATGATAATTAATGCCTAAGAAAAAGCCTAAAAATGGCAGAATTGAATTACTTAGATTCCTTTTTGCGATTATGATTCTTTTATTTCATATTCAAAAGAGGTTTATGAGTGGAAAGGTTGTTCTTGCACCAAATCTGTTGTATTTGTTCAACAGAGGATATTTTGGTGTTGAGTTTTTCTTTTTAGTATCGGGCTATCTGCTTGCAGCAGGTTGCTTTGCTAAAAGAGAGCTTCCGACAGATTTAATTGGAACGGAAACGGCAAGTGTGATATTTAAAAAGTTTAAAGCAATTTTTCCGTTTCACTGTTTTGCGACGATACTTACGATAATTGTCAATGCGATTTTTATTGAGGAATCTGTAAATGGTCGTTTAGAGTACGTGTTTGGCTCGTGGGCTTCACTACTTATGCTACAGGTTTTTGGTTTTACCAGCACCTGGGCAAATAAGCTTACCTGGTACCTTGACGTTTGGTTTATGGTAACCTTCATTTTCTACTATTTTTTGCGTAAGCATTATGATGTTTTTGTAAAAATAGTTTGTCCGCTTTTGGCACTTTTTATTTTAGGCTATATGGATTATCAATATGGTTCTATAGCTGGTGTTGATGTGTGGACAGGTACATTTTACAAATGCTTTTTAAGAGGTCTCGCAGAAATGGCACTAGGTTGTGCGGCATATAGCTTTACGCGTTTATTAAACAAAGTTAATTTTTCGCAAAACGGAAAGCGTTTTTTGGCAGGATGTGAGCTTATAGGCTATGTTGCTGTTTTTGTTTATACCTGTACAAAGCTTCCTACAGAGTATGACTTTTTAGTATTGTTTGTTTTAACTGTTTTAGTGGTTTTGACTTTTTCAGATATCAATCCATGTCATCAGATTTTTGATAAACCAATCTTTTCAAAGCTTGGTACGATGAGTCTTTTGATATATCTAAATCAGTTTTATAGTATTCGACTTGTTGAAGGCTTAATGGATGAGGTGGATTTTGCATTTAAGCTTATTGCATGCGTGTTGATTACGGCTATTGGTTCAATACTTTGTTATTTTGTTGTTAAAAGTATTAATTTCAGGGGCTTGAAAAAGTGGTTTTTAGTTCAATAATTTTTTGCACAATTTTTTTACCAGTATGTTTGGCGGGGTATTTTTTAATACCTCGCATATTTGGATTTAGCCCTTCTACAAGATTGCGAGCACAAAACATCATATTGTTGATATTTAGTATTATTTTTTACGCCTTTGGAGGATTGAAGTATCTGCTATTAATCTTTTGGGTGATACTAATAAACTGGTGCGGTGGCAGGCTGTGCAGTCTTGATGCAGATAGGAAAAACAAGAAGCTATATCTTGTTGGAACTATTGTTATTGATTTACTAATTTTATTTTTCTTTAAATATTTTAATCTTTTTATCGCTTGTATTGAGAATATATTTTTTGCTGAAAAAAAGGAATTAAGTGCGATTTTGTCTGGCCTTTTTAGTGGGACAGGGAATGGTGCACTTGGCATAGCCGAGATTGTGCTACCTGTAGGAATTTCCTTTTTTACTTTTCAAGCGATGTCTTATGTTATAGATGTCTACAATGATAAGGCTAAAGCTCAGGATAATTTCTGGAACTTTGCTTTATATATCATTTGTTTCCCACAATTAATTGCTGGTCCGATTGTTCATTACAAGGATATTTCTGAGGAAATTACACTTAGAACGACGAGCAGGATTTTGTTTAATGAGGGAATACGTAGATTTTGTTTTGGTCTTGCAAAAAAAGTATTGATTGCAAATACCTTGGGAGAAGTTGTTGATAAGATATGGGCACTCGATATTTCAAAAATAGATGCTACAACTGCTTGGGTTGGAGCGATTTTTTATACTTTCCAGATATATTATGATTTCAGTGGATATTCAGATATGGCGATTGGCATAGGAAAAATTCTAGGCTTTCATTTTAAAGAGAATTTTAATTATCCATATCAGTCTACATCGATTCGTGAATTTTGGAGAAGGTGGCATATTTCTTTATCCACCTGGTTTAGAGATTATCTTTATATTCCGCTTGGCGGAAGTAGGAATGGTCTACGTATAACTTGTAGAAATTTGTTTATTGTTTTCCTTTTGACAGGAATTTGGCATGGTGCGAATTTTACATTTTTGTTTTGGGGCGTGGCGTATGGTGTTTTGCTCATAATTGAACGATGTGTTACCGGGAAATTTTTTGATAGCGATAAGCTTAAATTTTTAAAGCGAATAATAGTATTTGCAATAGTAAATTTCTTGTGGGTAGTATTTCGTGCAGACAATATTTTTAGTGCGTTTACTTATTTGTCAAGGATGTTTGCGGGAGGGATTGATTTTAGAATTCTATTTGCAAATTTGAACGGAATGGCAGTAATAATGTTTATTGTTGCGATACTATTTAATGGTTTTTTACAGCGCTATTTTTCAATTCGAAGTGAAAAGGTGCGTTCTGTGATTGCAATTATTCTTTATATGGTTTGTCTTGTTTTTATGGTAAACGGTACATATAATCCATTTATTTATTTTCAATTTTAGTGATGATGAAGAAAAAAATTGTTTTAAGAGGAAAGAGAAAATTATATATTGTAATTTTTGTAATTCTGCTAGTGTTGCCTTGGGTGCTTGGCGGTTTTCTTCGTGTGACTGTACCTGATGTGTATTTTGCTATGTCGGATTCTTCTAGAGAAAAGCGTAGTAAGAGCGATATCGATTTGAGAGAGCTTTGGTCGTCAGGTGAAAGTGTTTCAGCTTTTATTGATGACAGGGTGCCTTTTAGAAATACAATGATTATATGGTATCAGTCGATAGATAATTTGATTTCTAATTCATATCAGAAGGCTGCAAATGCGTTAATTGGGAAGATGTATCCTGTTGAGGATGATGAGATAAGTGTCTCTGAAATTGAGTCTGATGATTCAGAAGAAATGCAGGAAGCTGCACCGCATCAGGTTGAATATATGGTTCCAATAATAAAGGGACAGACAGTTGAAGGTCGTGAAGGTTGGCTGTTTTTAGCGAGTGAAAATGAGCTTCAATATTATGTGGCTGATAATATGCTTTCAGAAGAGGAGATGGCAAACTATAGTAAGATTGTTGCTTCGCTAAAGCAGTTATGTGAAAGTCAGGGAAAGCAATTCTATTTTATGATTACTCCGAATAAATCGCAGGTTTATGACAGATATATGCCATCCTTTGAGATTCAAAGCAGATATAAGAGGGTACAATGCTTGAAGGATTATCTATATGATAATGCAGGAGTAGATATGATTTACCCGTTGACAGAGTTAATGCAAATGTCTGATGTGACTCAGGTATATTATAAGTATGATACACACTGGAATTTGCCAGGTGCTTTTGTAGGAACGCAGGCTTTATATAGTGCGATGGGACTTCCGACGAGTGATTTGTATGATTGGCAAGGCACTTGGAAGGTGACAGAGGAAATGGATTTGTGCGATTTAGGGTACATTCCAAGAGATTCTGTTGAACCAGATAAGGACTACTTTTTTGATTATAAGCCGCAAATTACGGTTAACGGATTAAATCTGGATAAAATGGTTTTAAGAACAACCAGCAATAGTGAAAATCAGACAAATTTTGTTATGATTTCAGATTCTTACAGAGTAAATATGGAGCCGATTTTGACAAAGGATTTTTCAAATTGTACGATAGCACATCGCGATTATATCAGCTCCTGCGAAGAGGATTTGAAAAATGCCGACATAATCGTTGTTTCAATGGTTGAAAGATACGACTATGAGGCATTTAATGCAATGGAAAAGATAATTAAAATTTTGGGAAAATAGCTTAGATAAAATCTATGATGTCGCTAGCAAGGAGTCCGTTGATGCCAGTTTTTAATGAGGCAAGGCTGCCTGCCTTTCCATGCCAAAATGCACCAAGTGAAGCTGCTTTTTCAACATCCAGCCCCTGACCGAGTAGTGATCCGATAATTCCTGCCAAGACATCACCGCTTCCTGCAGTTGCTAGTGCTTCGTTGCCTGAATTGATATAGTAGGTGTTTTTATTTGGGCTAGCTACGATAGAGGTGTGATTTTTTAATACAACAGTACAGTTATGAGCTTTTGCAAAAGTAGTAGCAGTACTTTCCATATCGTAGTTTATTGTTGTAACATCAAGCTTTGTAAGGCGACTCATTTCTTTTAAATGAGGGGTGAGTATTACCTGAGCAGTGGTGTTATCGAGGATAGATAAATTTTTTGAAATATTATTGATGCCATCTGCATCGATTACGATAGGTACTTTTGAATTTGAAACTACATAACAAACAATTTTTTCAGCTAATTCAGATGTTGAAATTCCAGGTCCGAGGATGATAGCATCAGCCCATTGCATGAGCTTGTCGAGTTCATCCTGGTCAAAAGTTTCATAGCAATTGCACATAGCTTCCGGGAGCTTATCCTGAATTGTTGTGCGATTGTTTGGATGAGTATAGATTGAGACGAGACCACTACCAGCGCGGCTTGCTGCCTTTGCACTAAAATAGCAGGCACCATATATGTCGCTACTTCCTGCAATTACAAGTACTTTACCACATGTGCCCTTGTTGGCAGTTTTTGGGCGTTTAGGGATTTGGTTTAGGTCTTCATCAGTGATGAGCTTGCTGGAGATTTGTGCATCAGCTTCTTCGAGATAGATGCCTACATCACATACTTTAATTTCACCGCAATAGTTTGGTGCATCTCCTAAGAGTAGACCTTTTTTGAGATAAGCCATTGTCATGGTGAGATTTGCTTTTACAGCTGTGCCTAGCATTTTTCCATTATCAGAGCATATGCCAGAGGGAATGTCGCAGGCAATGATATAAGAAACACTTGAGTTGATATAACTGATTGCTTCTTCGTAGTCTCCAGTGACATCACGACTAAGGCCAATGCCAAATAGGGCATCGACGATTATGTCTGCTTTAGGTAATTTATCAAGTGTATCGCAAGGCTTTATGCCATAGCTTTTTGCTGTTTTTAGTTGTTCAACCAATTGCTTGGAATATTTGTTTGAATTACCAATTATGATATAGTTAACCTTGTAATTATTTAGATGAAGCATACGCGCTAATGCAACACCATCGGCACCGTTATTTCCGCTGCCACAGATTACAGAGATTGTATTGGTGTTAACAAAGCGTGATTTTATCTCTTCACAAATAGAAAGAGCAGCTCGTTCCATGAGAATTAGCGATGGAAGATTGTGCTTTTCAATAGTTAAATTATCAGTTTTTGCCATTTCACTGGCTAAAAGAATTGGTTTCATATGTCACCTCGCAAATTATTGGTATAATTATAGCATAGCCAATTTTTGTGTACAATTTTGGACGAAAAAGGAGCAACAGTAGATTATGAGTAAGAAAAATGAAAAGAATAGTGGTAGTCATTTGCTTGCAGTATTTTTTGTTTCATTGCTAGTGCTTATTGTGATAATTGGCGGTGCAGCAATGCGCAAATACTATAAGGACAAGCAGGCTAGAGAGGAATTTCAAAAAAAGGTTGAGCAGGAAGCAGAACGTCAGAAAATAATTGATGAAGCAAATAAAAAGAGTCAGCAAGAAACAGAAGAGGTTTTAGCTGATGAGTATACTTTTTCAGAAATAGATAAACAATTTTATATAAATTCAGAAGGCACAGAAGTACGTGATGAGGCAAATGAAGAGGGCGAAATCATCGGTACTTTGGGGTTGGACCAATGTATCATAGCTGTTGCTAAATGCGACCAGACAAAATATTACAAAATCAAATTTAATGGTGATTACGGCTATGTAAATGAAAAAGATTTGTCAGAAGAATATGTGGATTGTCCGATTCCTCTTGCAAGTGAAATAGTTGTTCCAGCTTCAACCAAGGACATCTTGTTTATTGGAAATTCTATCACCTGTTATCCTGCAACTGACGACTGGTGGGGAAGCGGCTGGGGCTGTGGTGCATCAACCGCTGCCAGTGACTATGTGCACTTGACAGTTGCCGCTAAAGGCTATAGTTCCTATGATGCTATGTCCATGCGTCATTGGGAGTTTTCAAAAACCCGTAATAAAGAGTTGAATGACCTCGACCCATATGTTACAAAAAATCAATATAATGCTGTCGTAATCGAACTCGGTGAAAATGCAAAGGGAAATGCTTCTCATCTTAAAGAGGACTTAGTTGATATGGTTAAATACATAAAAAGCTACAGCCCAAATGCCCGAATAGTCTTTATGGATAATTTTTGGAAATACAATGATGTAATAAGTGCAAAAAAGGCTGCCGCAAGTGAGGTTGGTGCTACTTATGTAAGCTTAGCCGATGTTTGGGGCGTAAAGGATTATCAGCTTCAAAGTGGAGATACTATTATTGGACCTGATGGTTCAGAATACGTAGTTAACAGCTTTTTGGCAGGTCATCCTAATGATGCTGGTTTTTCTGTTATGGCTCAGAAATTGATTTCAGTGCTTTAAAAATAGGTGCATTGATTGCTACTGTTTTGGGATATTTGTAGGAAAATATTGTAATAGAAATCGAAGAAATGTGTGAAGACGTAGGGAATAGAGCAGATAATTTATTATATGAAAAATAGGAGAGACTATGGACAGTGACATAAAATTAAACTATAATGATATGGATACCATACGTGGCAGTCTGGTAAAATATAAAGAGGAGCTAGAGGAT
>JAZLJM010000055.1:0-31820 GCA_045617805.1 Pseudobutyrivibrio sp. | reverse complement strand
AATTGATTCAGAGAATCTTCATCCATTCGATTGTGAAATCTTGAAATAGTCGGCTGAGATGCTAAAGCATCTTTACCGAGCACTGCTTTAAACACGGGATCATTTGTAAGTTCATCTGAAGCATCATCTTCAAAATAGCCTGCAATGATCATAAAAATCATCTGAAGGAGGTTTTCCTGGTCAGTATGATAACGAAATAGTGCAGAATCATTGGTCTTAAATGAATGACTAAAAAGTCTATCAATGCCAAGTTTGCTTACGAATTCTTTAATGAGAAGTAAGCCTGCATCGGAGGATAAATCGCCTCCATCGAAATTAATTTTAATTTGTCTATTGCTTTCAAGAGATAAGGTGTTTAAAATACTCATAAAGGGCTCCTTTATTTGGTTTGTTAAGACTTTGAACACCTTAATTTTACCACAATTGGACGCTCTTTTTTCATTCACTTAATAAGTGAAAAGCAATATTCAGTTTAAATACAGTAACTATGTGGCTTTCAGCCACGTTCACGGTTCCGCCGTGAATAATCTAGGATTAACTTACTGTAATAATTTTGTTATTTACAAGCCAGGAAAACTTGAAGGATTTTGTAGTTCCATTAAAATCCAGCTCAATCATATCATTCTCGATAGATTTTACATGCCCCTGCCCAAAGGCCTTGTGATTAATGACATCCCCCTCTGAAATGCCAAAGTCATCAACTGCTGTCTTTTCAACTACTTTAAACCCATTAAGTGCACCTGTTTTCATAGAACCAACAGTACGCACTTCTTTTCTTTTTGTGATACCAGAAGAAACGAACAACTCGTATTCTCCTATTGGTGCTGGAAATACCTTGTAATATGTATTTGCACCTTCCTGCCATTTTTCAAAATAAAGAGCATCTATTCCTTTTTTCGCAAGCATCGAATAATCAATGATTGTACCTGAAGAAATACGAAGCACTTGTCTCAAAAGCCATTTACCTAAATCCTTGCTAGGTGATGACTGCACTGAGCGCATACCTCTTGTACATTTTGCTGACAATGTAACGTAATTCGGTAATCTAAGCTCAAAAGGCATCCCCTCCTCTGGGAAAAAGTCAGGAAATACCTGCAAAAATAACTCTGGAATCAGGATTTCAATCTCATTCTCATGACGTAAACGTCCGCCAGCCTTCCATAAATTGATTCCATTGTTTGACTGAACCACTTTTTCTTGTGTCATACTCTGTGTGTATAGTGGTAAACACACAATCTCTACGCAATCTAAACTCATGCTAAAAAATAACTCCTTTGTCATCCCCCAATGACAACTGACTTAAATAGTACATCACTTTTTAAGATTTAACAATATTAAAGCTTAGACATATATTTTACAACTGCTTTAATTGCAACATCCGCTGCTTTTTCTCTAAAAGTGAGGTAATCTACTGCTCCATCAGAATCAGAAATTGATCTAATGATTCCACAAGGAACCTTACTAATATAGCAAACCTGAGCGATTGCACAGCCTTCCATATCAGCAGCAATCGCACCAAAATCATCATGAATTTTCTGTCGCTGCTTCGGCTCAGCAATAAAAGAATCTCCTGTCGCAATCGTTCCTACATGACAATTAACTGAAAAATCCTGCAAAGCAGCTTTTATCCCACTGGCAATTTTTTTATCAGCCTCGAGATAAACAATATTTATACCTGAAATTAATCCAAGTGGATCTCCAATGCTTGTGCAATCAATATCATGCTGACACAATTTATCAGCAACAACCACATCAAAAACCTTCAAATCTGATGTTAATCCGCCGCCAACACCGATATTGATTATCTGGTCAACCTCATACTCTAAAATCATCGTCTGTGCACAAATTGCTGCGTTCACTTTTCCTGCGCCGCAAATTGCTGCTACAACATCAATATCATCTCTGCCAGCCAATGTAGCATGTATATAATCTATTCCTGAAAAAGTCTTTACCTCTACGTTATTCAATGAATGCTTTAAATTCTCTATTTCAACATTCATTGCGCCAATAATTCCTACCTTCATTCTTCCTCCAAAAGTGACAGGATTCTTTCAATAATTCAAAAAATCGTAAAAAAATCTAGCCATAAAAACTTATATGACTAGATTATAACGTTATTATTCATTGCATTCTATACAAAAATTGTTCTAATTTAACAAAATGCAAAATTATACAATAATATTCTTAAGATTGTCATACTCCCTATTGATTTCCAAAACAGTGGCATTGTCCCCGCCCTCTGCATCTGGATGGAATATTTTTAACAAATCCTTATATCGTTTCTTTAATGATTTTGCATCAGAAACACCTGAGAAAAAGCCCTCACAGTTAATAACATTATTGACTGTGTCTACTGGAGCCGGCTCATAGCTTGCCTGCACATGATCGAAAAACTTTTTACGTCTTTCGAATTGCTTCTGCTCATCAGCAAGTCGCTGTGTCTCCTGAATCAAAACCTCCCACTTGAGCTCGAATTGCATCTCACGTTGCTCCAAGTGATGTACTCTGGCTTCTACCTCTCGTTTTTCTTTAAGTAAATCGTCCCATGCTTTCTCTAAAGCTTTATGTCTGTCCTCTAATGTTTGCATGTCGATCTTACCCTGACATGTGAGATTCATAATCACTTCTCCCTGACTTCTCAAACATATTAACAGTTACTTATTTGTAGTTAATTCCGCAGTTGTTGTAGAATCGAGATTTACAAAGTATAGTGTTTTCTTTCCCAAAACTACATGTGTATTATACTATATGTTGTATAAAAAGTCAAAGCCAGAACAAATACTATGATTTCAAACTCAACACAATTTTTATGATTACAAATTGTGACAAATACTATAATCGTGAATCATGACAGGTAAAATAAATAATCTGCCTTTCCTTAGAAATAGTCTTTAAAAGGTTAATAGCCTCTTTGATTTTACTTTCGTCAAGATTCATAAAAGGATCATCCAATATCAAAAGCGGTACCTCATCTGAATATAATACATCTACCAGAGCAAGTCTTGAACAAAACGATACCATATCCTGATAGCCCAAAGATAAATACTCAGCGCTCCTGCTCCTACCCTCATGATTCAAGACCACATTTAAATCCATATCGATTTCATAGCATGAGGTATCATAATCAAGTACACCATCAGACCTGTCAAGCAAATCCAAATACTTATAG
Organism: Pseudobutyrivibrio sp.; assembly: GCA_045617805.1. Lineage (GTDB taxonomy): Bacteria > Bacillota > Clostridia > Lachnospirales > Lachnospiraceae > Pseudobutyrivibrio. Next base: position 28,651 of record JAZLJM010000055.1, on the reverse strand, counting down.
AGTCCATTCTGAAGAGGCTTCAAATACTTAGCCAAAAAGCTTTCGCGTGCCTTCTGTAGATATTCTGCTGTATCAGCTAATAATCCAGCATATTCTTTGTATTCTTTTTCTTTGAGTTCAAGTCGCTCAATCTGCTCAGAAAGCTCATTTAATCTTTCGATTTCATCGGAGCTCTTGGTCAAATTATCGTTAATTTGCAGTATCTGCTTATTCAAATCTACAATCATCTCATCTACTTGAATCTGCTGATTCTGCAAATCATTTACAGCCTCAACGCTTTCGTCAACATTATAATCCTTTTCAAAAGCCCTGATATCATTCTCAAGCCCTTCAATTCGCGCCACAATAGCATTATACTGCTGCACCTTGTCGCGCAATTCATGAATTTGCTCAGCCTTGTTTGACTCGGGATTCACAGGATATTTCAACAAAGCCTTTGAAATTGCCCGGTTTAGTTCACGAATCATATTTTCATGTGCAGCCATTTCCTGTTCAGAAAGCATATACTTTTGATACTTTTCTGCATCGAGCTTAAGCTGATTCAGGAAGTTCAATTCGCCGCCATTTTCGAACAAATCCGTTCCATACGCACTTGCAAATGGTCCAAGCTGCGTATTTAACTCTAGCTGTACATCAGCCAGTTCATCCAAAGTACCCTCAACCTTTTTATGAAGAGCGCTCTCTTCTTCTATCAAATGATTATATTGATCAAGCTTGCGCCTAATTTCGTAGACATTTTCCTGCATTGTTTCTGCTCTTGTAAGTAAAAAATGTGATAAAAATTCAGAACACTCCACCTCAAGAGCCTGTCTTTGATTTATGAAACCACTCAGCTCATCCTCAGCAGATGTAATTTCATCCTCAGCCGCTTCATTTTCCTTTGTAACTGAACGTTTTTTATTTCTTGATAATACAATAAATAATCCAATATCCACAACAGCAAGACCGAAACATGTCATCTCAATTATCATGCCCAATCCGCCATTATAAAATAAGTGAAACATTATTCCACCAATTAAAAATACAACAAAAAATACTAGTGCAAAAATCGTTCCTACAGGATTCTTCTTTGACGACTTTTTCTTTTCCTGCACAGATGCCTGAGCCTTTAAAGTAATTACTCTTTCATTAGCCTGGGAAATTCTTCCATCCAGTACTGTAATCTGTGTCGCATTTTTTTCGATTGCCGCAAGCTGCTCCTCATCTGGAATCATCCTGCTAAAGAAAAACTTCAGTTCCTCTAACTGCTTTGTCGCATCCTCAGAAAGCTTAGCATGCTCAGCCTTTGCTCGTAATTCTGAAAGCTTTGTAGCTAAGGCATTCCAATTTTCAAAATCCTCTTCTGTTGGTATTTTTTTCTGAAAAGGCAAAGCTAAAACAGAATCCCTTTCCGTCTCATCAAGATGCATATTATCAAGCGCTGTCTGCTGCACAGCCAAATCTCTTTCAGCCTGCTCCCACTTTTGCAATGTATCTTCATCAGGAATACCTGCTGCAAAGAAATCATCCAGCTCTGCAATTAGTTCCTTTTCTTTATTTAAATTTTCTTTATGAATTCTGTATGCTCCAAGCTCCTGCTCCTTCTTACTCTGAAGCTGGATTCTATCTACCAATTCATTCTTTTTATCCCCCAAATCAAGGAGCTGCTTTTTCTTTTCCTCAAGAAGTCTCTCCTGTGCTTCATACCCTTCTAAGAGGGCTGGAAGCTTCTCGTACTCTTCTTTGGCAGCATTTAGCTCCAGCTTTACAGCGTGAAGCTTTCCCGGATTTATCTTACTGTTTCTAGTGTAATCAGACCTCTTATCATTTACAGCCTTTAATGATTTATCAAAATTGTTAATATCATCCTTTGCAGCCGACATATTCCCCATCTTTGCATTCAAAGAATCTGTCATAGCTGTAGCGAGCGAAAGCTGCGGCACGTAGACACTTTTTTCGAAGGAATCCCTGTCCACCTTGAAAAGCTCTTCACCTATATTTTCAGTAAAATCAGACGATTCAAGTCCTGTTTTTAAATCAAATAATTTAAAAGTATCATCGATATCCTTTTTACCAAAGGTACGCTCAATTCGATAGGTTTTTTCCTTTATCGAAAAAACAATATTACCGCCACAGACACTACCATTCCATGGCAGATAATGATTTCGCTCAATCAATTTTTTCTTGTTTGGGGAATACTCCATTCCATAAAACATAGCTTTGATGAAAACGCTAAAGGTCGTCTTACCCCAGCCGTTTTCCTTAAGAATTGAATTTAAGCCCTCAGAAAAATCATATGAAAACTCATTTATTTTGCCAAAATGGGCTATATAACACGATATTAATTTCATCCTAAATATCCTCTCCCATAATAGCTTTTATTCCAATTTCGATTATCTTTGCTTTTTTCTGGTCATCCATATCCTGGGCCTGAACCATTCTGACAAACTCTCCCTTAAGAGATTTATCTACTAAATAGCTGTCATAATCGATTAATGTCTTTGTATAATCGTAGCATTTTACAAAGAAAAATTTATCTCTGTAACGTCGTAAAAGTCGTTCAACATCGAGTTCATCATCCATCTGACGCTCACCGGTAAGAACAAATTTTACCAAGTCAACCTTGTCGACATCCGCTACTCTTTCATCAGCAATTTCAAAGACTCTATGAATATCCATCTGAGAATCTACAGGCAATTCAATCTCATGAAGTCGTCTTGACGAAAAAGGAATAAACTCGCTATATACCGTTCCATCTTCGACCTCAAGCAGTACAAAGCCCTTATCCCCAGTCTCATCGAAGCCACGCCCCTCAAGGCATCCACTATAACAATACACGCCTCTGTCATCAAGCCTGTCGAGAGAATATTTATGAATATGTCCAAGTGCCATATAATCAATAAACTTCCCCTTAAAAGCCGTTGTATTGATTATCTCAGCACCATCCTTGCCATCATAATCAGATTTCTGACCATGAAGCATTACGATATTCGTATCTGCAGAATCCAACACCAAACGCTCAGCTATGGTGTTAGAATTAGAAGAATCCAGCTCAATTCCTGTAATCACTACATCCTCACATCTATAGGAAATCCAGCCTTCCTTCGAAAAAAGGTGGAAATTAGAAGGAATCTCGTCAATCCCTTCTTCCATAAAATCAACTCTGTCGTGATTACCCTTTATGTAATAAAAATCTATTTCAGGATTATTTTCCACCTGAAAAACAACTCGTTTTTTTGCCTCTTTTCTGACATGCATCTTATCAAAAAGGTCACCTGCAATCAAAATTGCACTAACACCTTCTTTTGCAGCATAACTAACCAGGCGCTCAAAAGTCTCAATCAACTCTTCGCGCCTGAGATTTGCTTGTTCCTTATCTAGATTGCTCTCCATCTTGGAGTCCAGGTGCAAATCTGCACAGTGTATTATTTTCATTCTTTCTCCTACGCAAGTAAAACATATTTTTCATAACAAATAATACTACTGGTGCCGTATAAAGGCAAAGTAACACATAAACTTTAATAAATATTTAAGATTTATTCATTTCCCAAATACTCTAAAGTCAACATCGTAATGTCATCAAATTGAGGTGCCTTTCCAACAAAGGCATCTATCTCTTCACGAATTGCTGGCAGTAATTGTAAAGGAGCTTTTTCTTTATGCTTATTCAATGCATCAATCATTCTATCTTCGCCGAAAAGCTCATTATCAACATCAGTAGCCTCTGTAACACCATCTGTATATATAAACAACTTATCTCCAGGGTAAAGCTGGAATTCATGCTCATCATACGGGATACCATCTATCGTCGCAACAGCCATATTATGCTTATACTTTTCAAGCTTGAAATCCTCGCCCTTTCTCATAATTGCAGGATGCTCATGTCCAGCATTTACTGCCATACCCTTTCCTGTTGTAAGGTCAATAATCGCCAACCAAACAGTTACGAACATTCCTGAATCATTAGATTCACAAAGCTGAGTATTTGTACGATTCAACACCTCCGCTGGAGACAAACCTGTCATCGCGCAGTTTTTGATAATCGTCTTTGCAATAACCATAAATAATGCCGCTGGAACTCCTTTTCCAGAAACATCGGCACAAACCACACATAAATGATCATCATCCACAAAGAAGAAATCATAAAAATCGCCACCAACCTCTTTTGCAGGATTCATAGTTGCATTTAATTTGATTCTAGGACAATTTTCAAATTTAGGGAAAATTCTAGGGAGCATATCTGCCTGAATCTGCGTACCGACTTGAATTTCCGCACCGATTCGCTCTTTCTCCGCAGTCACCTCAGTAATATCTTTTATGTAATCAATAATCGCATGTTCCATGTGCAAAATATCATTTGCCAGATCTTCAAATTCATCTTTTGTATTAACAGACTGAAGCTCTTCTGTAATCTGGGCATCATTTGTAGCAAATATATTTGCACTCTTTCCAATCAAATGAATTGGTTTGATAATTTGCTTCTCCATGTATCGCCAATAACCAATACAGAAAACAACAAGAAGAACCAAAGTAATACCAGCTATGCTTGCAACATAGCTTTTTATATCATTTTCAATTGTTTCCATAAATGTATCTACAAGAAGAAGAGCAACAGTATCACCGTTTACCATCTTTACCGGCAAAACAGAAGAAGTCAAATAGCCATACTTAGCTGATTTTCTAACAAAATAGATATCACTTCTTTCACCTGTTTTGTATACTTTATTCAATTCATCAGAATATGTCGAAATCGGATCCTTATCGCCTAAACACAACCCTGACGAATCATATATATATGTCATCATTCCTGTTTCATCAGGAACAATTATATAGATATATGCAGACTTTGTTTCAAGCTCAACTCTTTTTAGGAAGGCACTCATTTTTTCATAATAAGCATCATTGTCATCCTTCTCGAAATTTTCTGCATATTCAGCAATTCTATTCTCATCAATTTCTCCCAGAATAACCTCTCCTACTTTGTAACCAATATCACTATACATTTTCTGTATATTGTGTTGGAATCTAATTCCACCAATGATACAAGTTACAATACCGACAATAAGTGTAAAAATAATTACACTAAGCAATATCTTTTTCCCAACACTCTTTCTTTTCACCTTCATATAAATACACCCCTAGCATTTAATTATTATTTTTTAATCTCTTTATATAAATCACACCATCACATTCGCAATAATCCTTTTTGCAATATGGACAATATGATTGTATCAATTTCCACGGCTTTTCCATAGTCCCTAAGGAAATAAATTCCATTTCTTCTACCTGTTTTTTTACAGGGACATTTCCTTCAGGTGTTTTAATCGCAACAGAGATAATCATTGAGCATCCGCTCTTTTCACTCACATTTGCAATATAGTTTACCATCAGATTAAACAAGCCTTCTCCTCTATGCTTCTTATGTGTAATCGCAGTCTTTGAAACACAGACCTTCTGCTTGGGATCTTCATTTTGAAGTTCCTTTATATCCTTTGGAACACCCAAAAACTCCAGTGCCTCTCCTAATGGTTTATAGAGCGTATAGATATAAGCTCCAATTTCATCTCCACCAGATTCATATACATAAAAATTTTTATCTTCTGCATCTAATGTAGCCAAAATATAATCCTTAGTGTAAAAATCAATTCCTATATTCTCATCTGTAAGTTCTTTTACTGCCTCAATATCACCTTCATTAATATTTCTAATATTGTTTTCAGAGATATCATCCTTTAAAATTATTTGCAATGTATTCACCCCAAACGTTCGCTGATATTTTGTCAATTCCACGAGTTTTTCAACCATCCTTATGCCCATCATCATATCCATATCCAAATCCTGACTTGGCATAAATGGATTAATATCTTCTCCAGCATAACGAAGTCTAATACCGTTAACACCACTTATTGAATAGCATCTAACATCAAAACATACATCCTTTATTAATGCCTGCTGGTTAACTGTTTTTATCAAAGTCATTACTTCTTCCATCGCTAGCTGTACCGTCATGGTTTTCTTCCTATCAAGACCATTATTGGCACAAAAATCACTTATCTTTTCACTGGCTTCACATATCGCATCATCCGTAGCTTCTACAGAAAAGTTAATTACCTTCTGTTTTTTCTCAAGCAAATTATTCATAAAAAATATTCTGGAATATTTCGGCTTTTTGTGATGATACATTTCTGACGCAAGCATCCACAGTAATCCTGTCCCTATTTCTGCAATCAGTAAAAATGAGTAGGTAGAAAAATTAAGATACTCGACAAAAATCAATCCGATAAATGTCATCACAACCATTCTAAAAATAATAATTGCATTTGACCATATTATCTTATCTGCCATATTGTAATAACCCGAAATCACATTCAATAAAGCTGCTGGAAAAATCGAAAGTGCCAACCATACCAATGGAACAAGCACCGACTGCTGCATACAATATATATCACGAATAAATCCTGACAAAACTATTGAGCCCACTAAAAAGACTGTAGAAAGTGCTATACAATTTATCGCCTCAATCTTTACCAACAATCGGCAGCTTCCATTATCCTTTTCACCACAATATACGCCAAGCATTGCTGATGCCGCTTGTGGAATTCCGAGTGTAATACACTCACCAAATCCTGCAATACCATTTACTACCGCAAAAACTGCCACCTCAGCGCTACCGCCGATTTTCATAAGAATTGAATTTATTATTAATAATCTAACCGTTGCCAGCAGATTATTTAACGCTGATGGCGTTCCTGCCGAGATGATTCCCTTCCATTCTTTTATATTCGCTATACTATACCATCTGAAATTAAACTGACATTTTTTACTAAACAAATATATAAATCCAATTATTACCGAAATAGCTGTCGCAATAACACTTGCAAGTCCTGCGCCAAATACACCCATATTCATAAAATAAACAAATAGAATATCAAGTATGATATTTCCAATCGTCATCACTATCATCATAATAGTAACTGCGAAATTTTTTCCATCTAATCGCAAATACCAAAATGGCGCATAAATCATTATCTTTGGAAGTGCCCCAATAAGTGTTATTACCACATAATCCATTACATAGCCACGAACATTTGGGTCGCTGCACAAAAATGATACAATTTCTTCTCTAAAGCCCAGGCCAATTATTGTAATAATAATCGAGGATACAATCAGCATCCCTACGCAGGTGCAATAGTATTCTCCACACTTTTTCATATTGTCACGGCCCATTTCACGAGCCGCATTAATAGCCGTACCAGATGCAATAAACGAGCCAACTACACAAAGCACCAAGTAAAGTGGCAAGCTTAAATTTATTGCTGCAAGCGCATCTGCACCAATTTTATTTCCGACTAAAATACCATCAACAAAAACATTGATATTTACACTCAATATCGAAAGCATGCACGCAAGAATACTTTTCTTAAGCACCTGTTTAAGAAAAGATGTATTTTGTTTTAGAACATTTCTTGCATCGTTCTCTGCAACCATACACTTTACCACCTAATAGTTAAAAATTTTTAGTCATCACATTCTTCATAAGATACAGATATTACATCTTTTTCAAATATCTTATCGCACAAATTTGAAACCTCTTTTACGGCATTATCCTTTCCAGAAAGCTTCGCTGTAATTTTGCATTTTGTTCCTGTCATCGTCTCAATATTGAATTCAGAGACCTTTATTTTTTTAGACTTCTCATTTATAATCACATTTCTAATTTTTTTAATATCACTTTTCAAGCATTCAACATACAAATAACAAGCAGAATCACCAGTATCGCCAAAAAATCCGATTGGGCTGATTTTTTTATCTGCAAATCCATTAATAATATTTGCAACAAGTACAACAGCCGTTCCAATTATCGCAGGAGCAATATAGCCATATCCCACTAATACTGCAAGAGCTGAGGTTGTCCACAGCGTTGCTGCTGTAGTCAGTCCATTTACAGAAACACCATTTTTAAAAATTACGCCCGAGCAAAGAAAACCTATTCCAGTAATTACATTTGCTGCCATTCTGGCATCTGTCGAGCCAATACCGATTTCTGTAGCAACAAAAACAAATGAACCTACAGCAATAAGCACTGTAGTTTTAAAGCTTACCGCATGTCCTGTAAGCTGTCTTTCCAGTCCCAAAATAAATCCTATCACTATAGACAGAATCAATTTATAAATAAAACCTTCAATATCCATAAATATCGCCCCCAGTCAATTTTTCCTATGACTAAGATATCATTTTAACAATACCAAAAAAATGCGATAGAAGTATGAATTTTCTACCGCATTTTTAAAAACATTCCACTATGATTATTTATATAATTTATTATCTTTGACTTTTGTATACCTTTCCCTCAAAAGGCTCAAGCTTACAATTCAAATTTCCTGCCAAAACTTCAATTCTTTTTGGCATAATTGAGTATCCTCTTTCATTTGAGATAAAAACCTGATTTAGTACATCTGTATTTGCAACACCAGCAATCCACACAGGAATATTAATCTCTAGCTCGCTATTTGTAGCATTCATAACCACGATAACTTTTTCATTTTTTGTAAATCTGGCATAGCTTACATAGCCTGAACCACAATTCAAAAATCTAACTGAGCCTTCTTTAATCGCCTGGCTTGACTTATGAATAGAAATAATATCTCTGGTAAAATCGATTAATGCCCGATTCTCGTTTCCCCACGGATACGTACGTCTGCAATCCGGGTCAGTCCAGCCACAAACACCTGCCTCATCGCCATAATAAAGCGTCGGTGCACCAGGCCATGTCATCTGAAAAATCATCGCAAGCTTCATAAGCGGTATACTAACACCCTCTTCTGCCGCCTTACTTCCAGATGTCGCAAGTCGACCAATCTTTTTATTGGTCCTTGTCAAAAATCTCGAATGATCGTGATTGGACAACTGATTCATAGCGCAATATACAGAAGGAGTCTTCATATATGACATAAAATGAAGCATAGTATTTTTGAATCTATCACCATCACCTATTGCATTCGGCTGTGACTCATCAGAATGCTTTTCCATACCTGTTAAAAAGTAGGTTAATGGCTCCATAAAGGCATCATAATTCATGACCGTATCCCACTGGTCACCAGCAAGCCATGAACTGGCATTCCCATAGTGCTCAGCTAAAATTACAGCCTCAGGATTTGCCTCCTTTACAGCCGCTCTAAAATCGCGCCAGAATTTATGATTAAACTCCTCGCTGTGACCTAAATCAGCAGCTACATCAAGTCTCCAGCCATCGACATTATACGGTGGCGAAACCCATTTTTTGCCTATATTAATAATATAATCGCAAAGCTTCTGTGAATCCTCGTAATTCAGCTTTGGCAAGGTATCAAAGCCCCACCAGCCTTCATAGGTATTATTAGGCCAATTGTCCTGATTTGAAAATTTAAAAAACGAATTATAAGGACTGTCCAGACTTTGGTATGCTCCCTTGGCATAGCCCTCAGCCTCCGAATAAATCTCCTCACGATTCAACCACTTATTGAACGAACCACAATGATTAAATACACCATCAAGGATTACCTTTATCCCTTTTTCATGTGCACACTGAACAAATTCTGCAAAAAATTTATTCGAAGCCTCAAGATTTTCTTTATTCGTAATACGGCGTTTGAATTTAGTTGCATTCCTATTATCTCTATCTCCATAATTCAAGCAGACACCGTCATCATTAACAAATGTCGTAAAATGTGGGTCAATATAATCATAATCAGCCGTGTCATACTTGTGATTAGAAGGCGATACAAACAACGGATTAAAATAAATTACCTCTACACCAAGACTTTTTAAATAATTAAGCTTATCCTTTACACCTTGTAAATCGCCACCATAGAATCTACCTATATCAAGCTTCTGTGGCATACTATTCCATTCATCTACTTGTTGAACATAACCCTGCACATAAAAATATTCATTGCTCAGAACATCATTTGATTTGTCACCATTACAAAATCTATCCACAAGAATCTGATACATAACAGCACCCTTGCTCCACTGTGGAGTAGAAAAGCCAGGCATAATAGAAAATGCATAATGTCCTCTAAGTGATCTAAACAATCCTACCCTGTCATAAAAATACTTTTCACCTTCAGCTTCAATTTCAAAATGATATCTAAATTCCTTATCTGTCAGCTTTACTGTAGTCTTATAGTAATCAAACAAATCCGAATTTTCTGTATATAGCATCTCCTGATTCAAATCACCAGCTTCAGATACTAAAAATATTCTAACCCTGTCATTTCGATATGCTCGCATCCAAATATCCACCGAACCATTTACCTCTGGCTCCATTGGGCTTCGATATTCTTTTGTTCCATCGGAATAAATTGCTTCGATATTCATAACTAGAACTCCCTTGTTTATTTTGCTGCAATAATAATTAGCTTTCTACAGCATTTAGAAATAAAGAAAAAAAAGACAGCTTCGATCGCTGTCTTTTTAGGAGAAGGTATTTTTACTATGGGGTTAGTAAAAATTATATAATGTATTGGGGGGTTTTTACGATGTTTATTATATGACCTCGCAACACTTAAGTGTGCACAAACATAACAAATTATATCATTATTTTTTGTGCACTTTGTGTATTCCCCCTTACATTCCTTCTATAACGACCCCTTCTTGATCTTCTTTATTGCTTTCAGACTCACCAAATAATGCCTCAAATTCAGCACGATGAATCTTTTCTTTTTCAAGCAACAGAGCTGCACATGCATGAAGAACCTGCTCGTTTTCTCTTAAAAGCTCCCTAGCCTTTTCATAGCCCTCATCAACAATACGCTTAACCTCAGCATCAATCGTAGATGCTACAGCTTCACCATATCCTCTTGTATGAGCTAAATCTCTTCCGATGAAAACCTCATCGTCATCATCACAATAATTTATCACACCAACCTTTGAAGAAAAACCATACTTCTTAACCATATCCTTCGCAACCGCAGTAGCCTTTTTGATATCGCTAGAAGCTCCTGTTGTAACATCATCAAAGATAATTTCCTCAGCCACACGTCCACCAAGAGAAACGATAATATCCTGCATCATCTGACCTCTTGTATTGAACATCTCATCACGCTCTGGAAGCGGCATTGTATATCCTGCTGCACCAGCACCTGTAGGAATAATAGATACTGAATAAACAGGTCCAACATCTGGCAATACATGAAATAAAATCGCATGGCCAGCCTCATGGTACGCTGTAATTTTCTTTTCCTTTTCGGTAATAATACGACTCTTCTTTTCTTTTCCAATGCCAACCTTAACGAAGGATTTTTTGATATCGTCATTTGTAATATAGTGTCGATTATTTCCTACAGTCAAAATTGCTGCTTCATTTAAAAGATTCTCAAGATCTGCTCCAGTAAAGCCTGCTGTTGTCTGCGCAATCTGCTTCAAATCAACATCTTCAGCCAATGGCTTATTCTTGGCATGCACCTTAAGTATTTCCTCACGGCCGCCTACATCAGGTCTTCCTACAAATACCTTTCTATCAAAACGGCCAGGTCGCATAATAGCAGGATCAAGGATATCCACACGGTTTGTAGCAGCTAGTACAATGATACCCTCGTTTACACCAAAGCCATCCATCTCTACGAGAAGCTGATTAAGTGTCTGCTCACGCTCATCGTGGCTTCCACCCATACCAGTACCACGCTGTCTTGCGACAGCATCTATCTCATCAATAAAAACGATACAAGGCGAGTTCTTCTTTGCTTCCTGAAAAAGATCACGAACTCTTGAGGCACCAACACCAACAAACATCTCTACGAAATCCGAACCAGAAATCGAGAAAAACGGAACGCCTGCCTCACCAGCAATAGCCTTTGCCAACAAAGTCTTACCAGTTCCCGGAGGACCTACAAGAATAATTCCCTTCGGAATTCTTGCACCAAGATCCGTATATTTTTGAGGCTCCTTGAGAAAATCAACAAGCTCCTCAACCTCTTCCTTTTCTTCTCGCAATCCTGCAACATCGACAAATCTGGTCTTTATATCATCCTGCATATTGAGCTTCGCGCGGTTCTTTCCAAAATCCATCATCTTGGAATTCGCACCGCCGCCTGTGGAATTAAGCAACACAATTATTAAAATAAACGCTACCACAATACCAACAATAAGTGGTAACCATGTAATCAGCCACGAATCCTGCTTGACATTATCAAGCACGTAGTCGACATTCTGTTTTTCCAGGTTTTCCTGCAAAGCATTTACATCAGATACATATACTTCCTTTGTCGTCTGGTCACTAAACAAAACCTGTGCTGAACCTGTAGGAACTTCTTTATTCTGCTGAATCTCTACAGAAACAACATCCCCTGCATTAAGTGCACTTGAAAATTCTTTATTTGATATTGAAGGAATCGCGTGTGACATCTGATAGAAAAAATATCCTCCAATTGCAAGAATTATGCACAAATAAATTACAAATCCTGATACACCCTTTTTTTTCAAAAATTCACCCTCACTTAATCTAATTCAACAATTCCAATATATGGAAGATTACGATACTTTTGATCATAATCAAGACCATAGCCTACAACAAACTGGTCTGGAATAGTGAAGCCTGTATAATCTACATCTACATCAACCTCACGTCTATCTGGCTTGTCAAGCAAAGTACAAAGCTTTATGCTCTTTGCATTTTTATCTTTGAAATATTTCTTTAAAAAGTTTAAAGTATTTCCGCTATCAATAATATCTTCGATAATCAGGATATTCTGGCCAGTTGGATCCATATCAATATCCTTCTTAACCTTTACCTCACCAGATGAAACTGTACCCGCACCATAGCTGGAAGTAGTCATAAAATCAATCATAACTGGCACTGTCAGTCTCTTTGTAAGCTCACATGCAAAATATGCTGCGCCTCTCAAAATACATACAGCCAGGATTGTCTCACCTTCATACTCCTTACTAATCTGCTCTGCAATTTCCTTAATTCTGGCATCAAGTTCTTCCTCGGGCAAAAGAACTCTTATCTTTTCACTCATTTGTTTCCTCCAAGTATTTTATCTCTAATACTAAAGACGTATTATCAGATATTTTATAATATTCACTGATGCGATATCCGACCACCCAAAGAACATGATGACCATCGCAAACCAAAGGTACATTTTCACGCTTTGATTTCGGTATTTTTTCATCTACAAAATAGTCCTGCAAGCTCTTTTTTCCAAGGCTTGAATTAATCGTCAGATAGTCACCCTCCTGACGAGTTCTGATAACAACATCACTCTTTATTTTATCATAGTCAAACCATTTAGTATAGTTTGAGCGCGGAAAGGAATCACTATTATTTCTTTCAAATACACGCAATTCAAAGTTACTTAATTTATCACATCCTAAATCAGCAGACTCGTCATCATCCTGTAAACGCATATCCTCTACAAAAAGCCTGTCATATGATACTACAAAACGCTTTTTATGCGGTAAATCAATGTATTTTTCGCCATCAGAATCAAGTAGTTCCACAATCTGATTTACATGCACTGCAGATACATCCTTTTCATATGGCATAAACTTACTGATATATTTCTTCAGTGCCTGCGTTTTGATTACATTAGGCGCAGTTTGAATTGTTCGTTTTCTAAGACTGCCATCTTCATTTGACGCCATTGCCAACAATCCATTTACTTCCAGAGACAGAAAATCAGCAACCTCCTGGAGCTGACTTGTCATAAGCGAAATATGCATAAGGGCCTTTTCATTTATTGCAGAAAGTTCAGGTACGATTTTATGCCTGATTCTATTCCTATCGTAGTCAATATCCGTATTTGTGCCATCTATACAATAATCAACCTCATTTTCCTCCAGCAGCTCTAGAATCTGAGATTTCGACACCTGCAGCAAAGGTCTGATTATTCTATTTCGAACAGGTGCTATTCCACACATTCCATCCAAGCCACAACCTCGTGCCATATGAAAAAGCACTGTTTCAGCATTATCGTCAGCATTATGCGCAACAGCTATTTTAACCACCCTGCCGCTCTTGCTTTCAAGTTCATTCGCAGCCTCTTCAAACGCCTCATAGCGCATAATCCTTGCTTCCTCTTCAAGCCCACGTCCGCTTTGTTTTGCCAAAGCCGGTATATCAACTCGCTTAGTTATGCACTCTACTTCAAAGCTCTTGCAGAGATTTTCCACAAAGCTCTGGTCGACATCTGCATCTTTTCCACGTATGCAATGATTGATATGCACTGCACACAAGGATAAATCATATTTTTCTTTTAGATACAACAGCACAAAAAAAAGACACACGGAATCTGGTCCGCCGGATAGTCCTAGAACCACACCATTGCCTTTTTCAAGCATATTGTATTTATCTATAAAATCATTGATATTATTGTTCTCTAAAAATGATCCAATCGTCATAGGTTAATCCAAGTTTCTCTGAGGCCTCATCCTCAATATATTTATCAGAGCCTACATACTTATCGTAATCCTGTAGCTCTTTGTTCTTTTTTTCAGCAGCTTCTACCTGGCTAGTTAATGCATCCTCACGCTTTTTGTATTGCTGATTCTTCTTGTACAGACTTACAATCTGAAAAGTCATAACAACAACCATAAAAAGCATAATAATAGCCACATATATCCTGCCAGTCGCAACTTTTGTATTATGTCTAACTCTTCTATTCTTTACTCGTCTATTTCCTGCCATACTCAATCCCTTTTAGGCGTTTACTACTAATAATATTATCGTATATTTTTGCAAGAAATTAAAGATATTTAAACAAATCCTTTGCTTCATCCTTTTTAGTAGTATCCTGAATATCCAGAACCTCTACCTTGACATTTTTATTTCCGAAAGCAATCTCTATTGTATCGCCAACATTTACACTTGTAGAAGCCTTTGCAACATTACCATTTACCATAACTCTGCCATTATCACAAGCTTCATTCGCAACCGTTCTACGCTTTATCAATCTACTTACCTTTAAGTATTTATCCAATCTCATAGCAATTATTATCCCTAGAAGTTTTTCTTCCCTTTCTCAATAATCAGATATCGAAAAAAAAGAGCTCGGAATCAACCGAGCTCAAAATTATCAAAATTCAAATTAGTTGATAGAATCCTTAAGAGCCTTACCAGCCTTGAACTTTGGAGCCTTAGATGCAGGAATCTTCATCTCTGCGCCTGTCTGTGGATTTCTACCTGTACGAGCTGCTCTCTCAGATACCTCGAATGTACCGAAACCAACGAGCTGAATCTTCTCACCCTTCTTAAGCTCCTCAGCTACAACCTCTGTAAAAGCCTTTACTGAAGCCTCAGCATCCTTCTTTGAAATATTAGCTTTGCTAGCAATTGCTGCTACTAACTCTGTCTTGTTCATTACTATTCCTCCTCAAGAAATTTTTTATATCAGGTATTCCCCCGAAATAATTACAATATCTTTTATAATAGTTTTACATATTCATGTCAATAAAAATGCACGAAAAACCCCCATTTTATCAGCTTTTTATAGTATCTAACAAATTTCGCCTGCAAATTTTATACACAAATACCATTTACTTTTCACTTGAAAAATAGATTCGTTCACAATTCTGTCACACCTTCGAAATTTTTCAATCTAACTAATTCATCAAATTCGATAACATATCCGAAACTGTAGACAAATAATCTGTCTCATAATCGTAATTTTCGTCATTATTTGGTCCATAATTTGTGTTTGGCGTAGTCGAAGAATTTGATTTTTTCTTTGTACTATTTCTGGAAGTCTCAGTCGATTTATTTGTCCTATTATTGTCTGCCGGTGAAACCGGAACTGGAACAGAACTATCTGTTGAATTATTCGTATTAGAACCTTCTGGTAATTCACCATTTCCATCAACAGTATTATCGGTTTCTCCGTCAGTATTCTGATTTGTATTTTCAGTATTCTCAGTAGGGTTACTATAGGTATTCAAAGTACCATTTGCCCCTGTATCAGCCATCATAACAAGTGTAATCGTAGCTGATTCTGAATTTACAACCAAAGTCTTATCCCAAGACACATAACCACTACATTCAACCTTCAGCTTATGCTTGCCATATCGAACAGACTGAATCTCGTCGGTATCCACAAGCTTCCCATCAAGATATACAAAGGTGTCAGGAACAACCACTTCAAAGGTTATATCACAATAAGAAGGTCCCTCGCCCTTCAAATCGTCCAAATCAACTACAGTGATATCATCACGCAATACCTCATACTCACCACTGCCGCCCCAGCCATCATTAGCTACAGTAATTTTATAGATTCCCTCCGGAACCTCAATCAAATCATCGCCTTCTATTTTTGTTACAATCTTATCTCCGATAAAAATCAAACTATCATCAAAAACCACTGTATTACAAAGCTGAATATATCCATGACCTGTTGTTACTGCAATAGATAAAATTTCTTTATCAATTCCAATTACTGTTAACACATCATTTTCACCGATTTCATCTGGTTTTAATCGCTCAAAATCAGAATAGCACTTCGTCTTTTTGGTAATCTTGTAATTGCTCTTTCCTGTTTCAAAAATATGTTTTTCGGAATCAATTTCGTAATTTACAACATCCTCATACACCCACACCGCATCGCTTTTTGTAACAGAGCTAATTGCTTTTGACGATGGCAGCTTTTCACCAATCTCAACTACGGTACCAGGCGTAAAGTTAGCGACACTACAGCTATCCTTATATTTATCCTGGAACTTCGTCGTCATATTGTACTTCATACGCATCTGCTTATCCTCGCTAATCGAATAGACAGATAGATTCTCTGACCCCATATCAATCTCTTCTATGATGTATAAATCCTCATCCTCAAGAATCGTCAAATCATCAAGCGCTTCATCCTTATCCACTTTATTTTTAATAGCGGAACCAGGTCTATACGAAACCGTTGCTGTATTTTGTTTTTTACATCCACAAAACAGGCAAAAAATAATGGCCAATCCCATAAAAATCAGCCATTTATTTTTTGTGTATCGATAATTCTTCATCATAACTCTTCCTAAAATTAACACGAAACCTTAAAAGATTCTACTCTTTCCACGAGATACTTGTGATCATTAAGCTTTGGATTGTCAAGAACTTCTTCTAACAATGCTTCTAACATCTCTCCCATCTCTTTGCCTGGCGAAACTCCCATATCAATCAGATCTTTTCCTGTAATCTTTAAATCCTTTATAGCAAGACAATCACCATTTTTTATTATCTCATCATAAAAAGAACGCATCTTTTCGATGTTTTCAAATTTCTTTTCACGCATATAATCACTTTGCGCCAAAACATCAGCCTTATTTAAAGCAAGCGAATCATAAAACGCATCCACACCAATCGAAATAATCATCCTGCGCATATTCGGCATCGTAATTTCTGGTCGTGTTTCGTGGTAGTACACCAAATTTGCCACAGCTTTTATCGTAGCATTATCAAATTTCAAACGACGCATAATATCCTTAGCCATTTCAGCTCCAATTTTTTCATGATCAGTATACAAATCAAAGCCATCATCACCCTGATGAATTGTAGATGGTTTACCAACATCATGTAAAAGTGCCGCAAGTCTAAGCACCCTAGTTGGCGCGATATTTTTCAAGGTTACAATCGTATGCTCACCGACTCCATAACAATGATGCAAACACTTTTGAGGAGTATTCATCATCGCATCAAACTCTGGCAAAAACACTTTTGTAAGACCAGACTTATAGACATCCTCGATTTTTTCCGGATGATCGGACATCAAAAGCTTTACAAGCTCAACCTGAATTCGTTCAGCCGAAATCTTTTCTAAGGTAGGCGCTAATTCTTTTATCGCCTCATAGGTATCAGGCTCAATATCAAAGCCAAGCTGTGCGGAAAATCTAAGCGCCCTAAGCATCCTAAGTGCATCCTCTGAAAATCGCTCCTTAGGATTTCCAACCGCGCGTATAACCTTATTTTTCAAATCATCCATGCCACCGTACAAATCAACAAGACCTGTCGAATCATTGTATGCCATAGCATTTATTGTAAAATCACGACGAAGCAAATCCTCCTCTAAGCTTGCTGTAAAAGTAACCTGCTTAGGATGTCTTCCATCCTCGTACTTCCCATCAACCCGGTAGGTTGTAACCTCATAACCAACACCATGCATAAGTACAGTTACCGTACCATGCTCTATTCCAGTATCAAAGGTTTTATTAAACCACTCTTTAACCTCCTCTGGCTTTGCTGATGTCGTAATATCCCAATCCGCTGGAGTTTTTCCTAAAATAGAATCACGGACACAGCCGCCCACAGCGTAGGCGGCTTGTCCGTGTGATTCGATTACACTTATGATTTTTTGTACATCCCCTGGTAAATTCATATTAATAAGCTTTTCCCCAATATACTAATTTCTTAGCAGGCTTACCACAACATACACAAACATCAGAAATCTGTTCCTGATCTTTGAATGGCATACAACGAGAAGTTACAGCCAAATCCTCTTTGATTTTGTCCTCGCACTCCTGATTTTCACACCACATCGCACGGATAAATCCAGGCTTGTTTGTTGCAATTTCAGTAAGCTCAGCATAACTATGTGCATCCCAAATATGGCTATCTCTATGTGCCTTTGCTCTTTCAAACATGTCCTTCTGGATTGTCTCAAGAAGCTTGGCAACAACACTATCAACCTCATCAAGTGCACACTCAATTTTTTCTCTGGTATCACGACGAACAAGAACACACTTGCCAGCCTCAATATCCTTTGGTCCAAGCTCTACACGAACAGGAATACCACGCATCTCTGCCTCAGAGAACTTCCAACCAGGACTCTTATCAGAATCATCAAGCTTGCAACGAGCAACTTTTCCAAGTCTGTCGCAAACCTCATTTGCCTTATCAAGAACGCCTTCTTTCTTCTGCTGAATAGGAATAACAACAACCTGAGTAGGTGCAACCTTTGGTGGAAGCACGAGACCAGAATCATCACCATGAACCATAATGATTGCGCCGATAAGACGTGTTGTCATACCCCAAGATGTCTGATGAACATACTGGAGCTGATTGTTTTTATCTGTATACTGAATACCAAAAGCCTTAGCAAATCCATCACCGAAGTTGTGAGATGTACCAGACTGTAAAGCCTTACCATCATGCATCAATGCTTCGATTGTATAGGTAGCCTCAGCACCTGCAAATTTTTCTTTTTCAGTCTTCTGTCCACGAACAACAGGCATTGCAAGATATTCCTCGCAAAAATCAGCATAAAGATTAAGCATCTGAACTGTACGAGCCTCAGCATCTTCAGCCGTTGCATGAGCAGTATGACCTTCCTGCCATAAAAATTCTCTCGAACGAAGGAATGGACGAGTCTCCTTTTCCCAACGAACTACAGAGCACCACTGATTATAAACCTTCGGCAAATCTCTGTGAGAATGAATAATATCTTTATAGAAATCACAGAACAAAGTCTCTGATGTAGGACGAACGCATAAACGCTCCTGAAGCGGATTAAGTCCACCATGTGTTACCCAAGCAACCTCTGGTGCAAATCCTTCTACATGATCCTTCTCAACCTCAAGAAGACTCTCTGGAATAAACATTGGCATATATACATTCTGTACGCCTGTCTCTTTAAATCTTCTATCTAATTCATGCTGGATGTTTTCCCAAATTGCATATCCATCGGGCTTGATAATCATACATCCTTTTACAGATGAATACTGAATCAAATCAGCCTTAATTACAACATCGGTATACCATTGTGCGAAGTCTTCCTCCATAGAGGTAATGGCTTCAACCAGCTTCTTTTCCTGTGCCATTTCTTTCTCCTATCATAATATAAAATTCTAGAGAATAATTTTACTCCAAAACGGCGCACAAGTCTAGTTTAAAGGTATTTTTCTTCGAAATCATCTACAGGTAACGGTTTATCAAAAAAGTATCCCTGTACCATAGTACATCCCTGTTCCACAAGATATGCCAACTGTTCCTTTGTCTCAACACCTTCGACAACTGTTTCCATTCCCAAATCCTTTGCCAAATTAATGACAGAATTTACTATCATCTTTCCTTTTTCCTCATGCTCAGTTGTTTCAAGGAAAGCCATATCTACCTTGAGAATATTTGAATTCACTTCCTTAAGCATATTTAGGGATGAAAAGCCACTTCCAAAATCATCAATTTCAACACTAAAGCCGAAATGGCGAAGCTGATTAATAATATCGAGCTGTCTTTCTTTTTCAACCATAAAAACTGATTCTGTAATTTCAAGCTTCAAGTTCGCAGGATTTAATTCATATTTTTTAACTAATCCTGTAAAGGTTTCATAAATATCAATATAATAAAAGTCCTTTACTGATATATTTACAGAAATTGCAAGGTCTGTTCTTCCAAGCTTTTTCCAATGCACAAGACGTTTGGCAGCCAACTCCCAAATATATTTATCCAGCTTGTAAATGTATCCTGTGTTTTCAAGAACAGGCACAAATTCTGCTGGTGGTATCAAGCCTCTTGTCGGATGATTCCATCTCGCGAGAGCTTCTGCCATGACAATATCGCCATGTGCCTGCATAATTGGCTGTAGAAAAATAGTAAACTGCCCCTCCTCAAGAGCTGTTTCAAACTCTGCCATAATCCTTTGACCATTCAAATATTCTGTTTTAAGAACATCTCCATAGTAAGCAATCTGACTCTTGTATATTCCTTTTATCGAATCAATTGCCATCGATGCTCTATCACACATTGCAGAAATTGGAATAGTCTTATCAAAAATTTCATAAATTCCAATCTGAATATTCAGCTTATACTGCGAATTATCAAACACACCCTCTACTTCACGAATTCCATCCATGAATTCTTTTTCAGAAAAATCATCCTTTGGCAATATAATCGCAAATCTGTCAGCCTCTAATCTTGCATATTCACAGCTTTCATTGATTCTTTTACTAATAACCTCAGACATTTTTATCAAAACCCTGTCTGCAGTTTCCAGCCCAAACATATCATTAATCAGCTTCAGACCTTTTACATTTGTACAAGCCATCAGATACTCTTCATCATTTTTAAGCATCACAGCTACTTTTTCAAAGAAACTGCTTTTATTCTGTGCGCCAGTAAGACTATCATGCGACAAACGATATTTTTCCTCTTCATAAGCGATATAATCCGAAGTTACATCATAGAACGAAAAATAGCAGCCATTAAACATACCTTTTCTATCAAAAATCTTGCAAAAACGTATATCAAAACGACACTCTTCGCCTTTTATCTCGATTGATTGTGTCCAGGTACAATTATCTATTGACTGCGTTTTCTGCCCCTGCTTCCAATCAAGAAAAATCTCAACATATCTTTCTTTCGAATAATTCTCCCCAAAGATTTTACCAGCAAGCTGATTTGAATAGATACAATTATCAAACTCATCAAAAGCGACAAGCGCACAATCCATTCTCTCTGTAATCGTTGCAAGCATGTATTCAGCAAAGCCTTTTGTATTCTCCGAAATTGCAAAATGGCCTATTACAATAATCGAAAAACCAAATAATATAAGACAAATATCAATATCAACGTCACCCAAATCACAGAATATTTTAGCAATACCCAAAATACCAAGCATAAGAATGACTGAAATGTATCTCATTTTGTAAAAGCTTCCCACCTGAAGTAATCTTTTTACAAAAATCACAAACACAACAATAAACAAAATAACTGTAAACGTCGCATGCACATACATATAATCATTATGCTTTGGTAAAAACGCCATTACATTATTTTCTATTTCTGTATGCTCTAGCCAAAACACATGATTAAACTTTAAATTCGTCACAATACTAGCCGAATCCAAAATGGCAACCACAAGGGATACGCCTACCATAAGTGAAGTGTTTTCAATTGATTTTGTATATTGTCGCGTAAACAAAATCAAGAAAAACAACATCCAATCCACTAGAATGTAATATGCACAATACCCAATATTTGCCAGCATTTCTGTTTGTGACTTTATCGCAAATACATACGCTATAGCGCACAACAAATAATCTATGCAAATTACTTTGATTTCTTTAAAACGCTTAATATCAACAGTATTTGTACAGAAAAGAAAATATATAAAATTCGCTAACACCAACAAACCTGCAATATTCAACAGGCATATATATACACTTAGCAAATTAACCTCCCACTAGCACACGCTACTATCTAAGAAATCTTCACCCTTTGGTGAAATAGAAAACTCCATCTTTTCCTTAGTAGTTGGATGCTCAAAACCAATATAATGTGAGCATAATGCCAGATTTCTACCCGTATTTGCTCCGCCGTACTTTACATCACCAAGAATCGGTGCTGTGCGGCTTGCTAATTGAATTCTAATCTGATGATGACGACCCGTATGTAGTTCAATATCAAGTAACCTCTTATCATCCCACTCATCTACTGTCTTATATTTTAAAACAGCCTTTTTTGCACGAGGATTACTTTCCTTTACTACCTTCGAAAGGTTTGTCATATTATCTTTGACAAGATAATCGATGAGCTCCCCTTCCTCAGGAAATGATCCTCTTGTAATAATCGCATAATACTTTTTGAGAAATACTCTGTCAGTAACCTGCTTAGAAAGTATCGCAGCACTCTTTTGATTTTTTGCAAACACCATCACGCCTTCAACTGGCTGATCCAGACGATGAACCACAAAAACTTCCGGCTTTTCCCCCTTCTTGCTTAAGTAATTTGCAACCTCACTTTCCATATCTGCCTGTCCAATATTTTTTGTCTGAGTTGCAACTCCAGCAGGCTTGTAGCATACAATAATTTCCTCATCCTCAAATAATACTTCCATCATAACCTCCCATTGCTATTTCTTTTTATAGGTCATCTAACAATATGGCTTATTTTTCATTTTATTATTTGACGTTTTTATAAATTGTCTAATTTTGCATCCTTCTATCTTTACCTGTCTTTTTGTAATACTCACCCTTCGAAGAATACATCTCCTTATCTGCTATTGAGATAAGCTGTCGCAAATCCACTTGTGGATAAGTTTCTCTTGCAGCATAACCCATAGAAACCGTCAACTGCATTCCATGCTTTTCAGACCACTCCATTTGCTTATACTCAAATCTCTTCGACAATCGCAAAAGTTCCTTGGAATTAATACTCAAAAGTGCGGCAAACTCATCACCACCGATTCTAAATACGGAACCCTGTTTTCCAAAAATATCAGAAATACACTCTGAGGCTCCGGCAATCAACTCATCTCCCTTGGCATGTCCTGCATTATCATTAATCGTCTTTAATCCATTCAAATCAAATGATACATATACAAAATCATTTGGTATTCCGATATTTTTTATTTGCTCAAGCATCTCTTCATATGCACGACGGTTAGAAATACCTGTAAGCTTATCAGTATTCGCCTCTTCAAATAATTGCTTTATCTGTTCAAGATTTGCTTCCGCAATCTTCCTTCGATTGTTGATATCATAAAGCACAAGTGCTTCCACCAAAACAATAACTCCAATTATTATCCATCCTGCATATATTGCACGATTCAAGGTCTCAAACATTTCATCCGCATCTATCAAAATCAAATACTTGAGATTACATATCAACGGCTTATTGTATACATAATAATTTTTTCCCTGATATTGGTACTCGAAATTTGTATCCCTTGAAGTCAAATACTTTTTGTATAATGCCTTCGTTTCCTTATCAAGCAATGTTCCAAATCGATGACCAATCTCACTAGGATCTGATGATGCAACAATTCTCTCATTATCATCAATAATAATTGTTTTTACACATTCACCGCCTGCCATCTTTTCAACTAATCGCTGCGTTTCAGACAAGGTTACATCATAACTTATTACACTCTTTTTATCCTTCAACAGCTTTGAATATGATATTACAGTTTGTCCCGTTCGTTGATCCACATATGGACTTACGATTCCTACCTCGCCATCCATCTTTATAGCTTTTTTATACCAACTGCGCTGAAGTGGATTGTAATCTTCTTCTGGTATCCAGCCAGAACCATCAATATATTCACCATCAAAATATCCATATATATCCATATACTCATCTTTAGTTATTGATGTCAAAATATCATGTTCTGTTTTTAAATATTCACTAATATCCTCTTTTGTTTTACCATCTCGACTCATCGATTCAATCATCGCAGCGCTTTCCTCGACACGATTTATCTGTATCTGAAGTAAACTATCCAAATCCTTTTCAGAATTTTGGATACTTACTAATTCCATATTTACAAGATTATCTTTGGAAATTTGATAGAATCTAATGAATATGATTGCTGCAAAAATAGAGCCTATCACTAGAATTATTTTATATAGAAGACCAGAATTTTTTTTAAATCCTTGATATTTACCCTGCTTATTCATAAAACCTTCTCCAATACACATGCTGTAAAACTATTTCCCGTATACTAATTGTATACGAAAACTACAAAAAAATCTCATTTTTTAACTCTTTTTATTACATTTTGTATAAAAGAACAAAAAATTAAGGTAAATCTGTAACATTTTACAGATTTACCTTTGCATCAGAGTAAAAATATCCCAAAATCATTTCACTATTTTAATTAAATTAGCCACATATAAATCGTCTTGTCAAAAAATCTACAGTTCAATTCCATCTACATGCAATTATTTAAATATGACACAATTTCCACCTTGAGATTTTGCCTCATACATATTTTTATCAGCAGAAGTATATAAACTATCAAAATCATTTTCGCCTATGATTTTTACAGTACCCATACTAATTGTCACAGTAGTAGGTAACACTCCCTTCAGATTAAAATTCATTTTTTCGCTCAATTCTTTATGAAATTTGTCCAAAGCTTCCTGGGACTGCACATTTTTCAATACTACGATAAATTCATCTCCACCCAAACGCATCACGATATCATCACCGCCAGTACATTCCTTTATACTTGTACCAAATGTTTTCAAAACCTCATCCCCGGTTTTATGACCATACGTATCATTAACATATTTGAATTTATCAATATCAATAATCGCAAAACAATTTTCTGAACTATCAGTTCTTATACAATTTTCAATTTCAGCAGTTCCTGCGCTACGATTCAAAAGCTTTGTAAGCTGGTCAACTGTACTAAGCTCATGAAGCTTTTTCTCAAGCATTGTCTTTTCAGTAATATCATTAATAAGACCTACAATACCTAAAATTTCACCTTCACTATTTATTACTGGCTCTTTTATCAATTCAAGATACTGCAAATGTCCATCAATGTCACTCTTTATTGTATATCTACAGCCCTTCTTTGACTTCAGAATTTCCATGTCCATTTCCATCGCACGAACTGCATTGTCTTTGTCTTTTCTAATATCCAAATCAGTTCGCCCAATAATATCTTCTGTATTCAACTGTTCCCAGCAATGAGAAGAAAAAATGTACCTCAAATTAGTGTCCTTAAAAAAGATACATGATGGAATCGTATCAATCATTCTTAAAAAGGTCCCGTATTCAATTGCTTCCATTATCTCTTCATATTGGCTCGTCATAATATATCCTCAGATAGCAAATAAAATGCTTATATTTGTATTCATATTTGTTATACCAACATTTTACTATGCGAGCACGATATGTACCAACGAACTTTTTGTGAAATACTATCCCTCTACTTTAAATCCAGATTTACAATTAGATTATAGATTTTTTCAGTTTTCCAGTGCGTGAAATTCCTGTATCCTTTTGCTTTCTTTTGCAATAAGTACTCGTTTTACCCAAAACGCAATAATACAAAATACTATTGATGGCAAATAATCCTTAATTGCCAGTAGTGTTGCCAATCTTAAATTTTGGATATTTTTGCATAGCATTTCAATATACTTTATTTTCTTTTCATCATCAGTATGTAGATAGCTTGAAAGAAATTTTTTCCAGACACGTTTGGCAGCTTTATTCGATAAGCCCGTAACATTTTTACAGATTGGCCCTGGCAAATTTGCACACAAGCATATATCCATATAGGTTACTCCCAAGTCGAAAATATAATGTCCATAACAAATTTCAGCCACATCTATGATATACATTTCTTTCTTATCATTTATTATTACATTTTGAGTATGATAATCATTATGAATAAAGCCTTTCGCATCTGGAATAGCGTCAACTATCCTGATAAGTGCTTCTTTATCGCTGTTTGATAGATATTTTTCTTCAATTTTACTGAACGTATTACGATAAAATTCTTTGATAGATTCACACTGCGTTTCATCTGCTTTTGCAGAATGAAGCATATGCAAAATTTCTGCAAACTCTTCAGACAATTCATCCAATTGATTAAGATGCTCTGCCATATAATTTCCCAAGGTCTGACCATTTGCCAATTCAAAAACCACGCCATAACCCATTTCTGTTTCCACGACATCAAAAGTTATTGCCGCCGGCACGCCCTTAACAAATATCATCTTTCCATTACGGCGTTCTCTCTCTATCATATCCAGCGTACTATCATCACAATACACCTTTATTATTTGCTCATCATTTAACTTATAAACCTTTCCATGTCGTCCTTCTCCCAAAAGCTCAAGGTCCTTTATCGAAACAAATCTATTAGGCCAAAGTGATCCCTCATCCAAATTATGCTTTGTCAACCACTCATCCGCAACGCTCACAATTTTTGTTCTCTCATTTTCATCAACCAGAGTCACTGAAACCATTTTTTCAGCACCTGTAGCTAATTCTTCGCATCCATATTCGCCATCAAAAATATGCTTAATCTTCCACATATAAAAACCTCTTTTTCAATTTATCTTTTTACAAATACTTTCATCAAGAAACTCAAAAAATGTGATAAAATCATAAAAGTGTTATTTTCTATGATTCTATCACATTTTTATACACAATAGCATTAGGAGCCTTACAATAATGGAAAACGCATCGTTAAAAGTAAAATACACAACCTCTGTAATCATCTACGGAACAATTGGTATGATTCTCAGATTTATTTCATTCCCATCAGAGCTCGTCGTATTTTCCAGAGGTCTTATCGGAAGTATTTTCATTGTACTTTTTCTCCGCTATTCCAGAAAAAGCCTTGATAAAAAAGCCATCAAACATAATTTGAAATTTTTAATTATCTCAGGTATTTGTCTTGGACTCAACTGGGTTTTCCTTTTTGCTGCATATATGCATACAACCGTCGCCATCGCCAGTCTCTGTAACTACACCGCACCTGTCATTGTTGTCGCACTATCACCATTTTTGTACAAAGAAAAAATCGCACCTCTCAAAATCGTCTGCATTTTCACATCAGTACTAGGTGTTGTTTTTGTATCAGGCATCATCACAGAAGGTCTAGCCAACATAAACCTTATCGGCATTGCTCTAGGCCTTTGCGCCGCAATCTGCTTCGTCTTTCTCGTAATATTTAATAAAAAAATTGAAGGAATTTCTTCCTACGACAAATCTGTTATGCAGCTTTCTATCTCTGCGCTAACAGTTCTTCCATATGTAATACTCAATAACATTAGAAAACCAATTGAAATCAATCTCCACAGTCTCATACTCACAGCCCTACTAGGAGTTTTTCATACTGGAATCGCATACATCCTTTACTTTGGCTCCATGCCACTACTACCTGTAAATGATGTCGCCATCTTAGGCTACCTCGAGCCAGCCATCAGCGTCTTGTGCTCCATCTTCATTCTCAAAGAAAAGATGGACATCTTCGGCTTACTCGGCGCCCTTCTCATCATCGGCTCCGCCATAATCAGCGAAGTACACATCCCTCACCACAAATTTTCTTCGAAAGAATAAAGCTAAATATTTTTTAATTTCCTTTTTTGGCAATATCCTCAAGAACTCTCACAAATTTAAATATTCCTCAAAGAACTATTACCAAAAACCTTTCACCCATATATATTCTCAAAATCTATTCTTAATATTTACTCTCGAGGATTATTGTCACCTTTTACAAATCTTGCATTAAATTCCATATTAATGTCACGAAGCTCCTTGTTTCCATCAATATATTCCTGATACATTTCAGCTAATCCAGCCATACAGCCATCACAATTTGCTTCTATATGACCAAGCGATTCTGCTACAATTCTTTCTCTTTCCTCACGAGTTGTTTCACTAATTAAATATCCCATCTTTTATCCTCCATTTTTTCTCAAAATTACATTACAAAATTATATATCACTCGGATAACCTAATTTCATCAAAGCTTTCATTTAACCATTTAAATATTTATTTTATATCTCTTAAGAATATACTTGCAACAAAAGATTCTTGTCTTCATTCATCATAAGATTTTATCTTCATTCAACAAAAGATTTTATCTTTTATCTCAATTAAAGATTTTTGTCTTCATTCAACAAAGATTTTTTTCTTTCATCTCAATAAATGATTTTTGTCTTCATTCAACATTAAATATATTGTAAATGCCAGCATTAAAATGCTTTCTTGCATTTCTATGCTAGCATTTACATATCTGCAAATGATACTATTTATTTTTCATTTTTGGTCATTTTTATATTGAAATTTAGAATATTGTAAATTTCAATATAAAATGATCAATGTACATTTATATAGTATCATTTACATATATATCTATATATACTCGCAAATCCAATTTATGCTTACAAAAAACAGGCTTGTAAAGAAAAAATCATCCAATATTCATCACCTAAAGACCTTTGCATAAAAAGACATAATTTACAATTTCCTACGTTT
>JAZLJM010000054.1:0-8060 GCA_045617805.1 Pseudobutyrivibrio sp. | reverse complement strand
GTCAGAATAACTCCTTTCTTGGGAATTGGTTTTTAGTTTTTAGTCAATTCTATTATACCATATCCAGTGAGGGGTTATTTGTATTTTTAGAAGAAAGAATGCCGTATTTATGCGGCTTGTGGCGTTTCGCAAACGCCTATTTAAAGAACTAATACGGGGGGGTGAAATGTATGGAAGAGAAGAGAAAGAATAAGCGTCTTGATATTTCAGTTAAAGTAGAAATTGAAAGAATTGATGTCGAAGATGTCACAACTGTAAAGTATGTTGATGTTGATGTCGTTAATATTTCTAAGACTGGACTTGCTTTTAGAACAAAAGGTGCACATTTTGGGGATGGTGCATGCTTTGACGCTACGATTCAAATCTGGACAAAAGAGACAATCGATACAGTGTTTAAGGTAGTACGTCATACACAGATTGATGAGGATACATATGAGTACGGTTGTATTTTTATTGGTATGACAGATACAGATGCTTTAAAAATTGAAATTTATCAATTGTTTAATGAAGTAGTTTAATTGGGAGATGCAGCTTTGGACAATACTATAATTTTTCCTAATTTGCATATTACATTATCAAATATTGGTAAGACAATTAGGATTTTTAAATTCCCGGTAGCATATTATGGGGTTGTGATTTCTATTGGTATGCTCGTAGGTGTATTCTTGATTTTAAAAGAGGCTAAGCGACTAGGAAAATCCGAGGATCAATTTCTTGATTTATGTATTTATACAATCATTGCGGCTGTTATTGGCGCAAGAGCGTATTATGTGATTTTTTCCTGGGATTACTATAAGGAAAATCTTTCTGACATTGTTAAGCTTAGACAGGGTGGCTTAGGCATTTATGGTGGTATTCTTGCGGGTATGCTTACACTGTTTATCCTTTGTAAAATCAAGAAAATATCGTTCTTAGAAACTTGCGATATTTGTATTCTCGGTGTTATTGTCGGTCAGATTTTTGGGCGCTGGGGAAATTTCTTTAATCGTGAAGCCTTTGGTGGTTATTGCGATGGTGTGTTTGCAATGCAGTTACCTTTGTCGGCTGTTCGTTCACAGGATGATATAACAGCGGAGATGATATCAAATATTAAGCTTGTTGATGGTGTACCATTTGTAAGTGTTCATCCTACATTTTTGTATGAGTCTTTATGGAATTTAGGGCTTTTTGTCATAATGATGCTTTGTAGAAAGCACAAAAAGTTTGATGGACAGATTTTATGCATTTATATGGCTGGATATGGTATTGGCAGGTTTTTGATTGAAGGTCTCAGAACGGATCAATTAAAGGTATGGGGAACAAATGTGGCGGTTTCACAAGTTGTGGCTGTTTTGATGATTGTTGCGGCTATTATTATTACGATTGTTTCCTTACTAAAATTAAAAAAGGCAGAAAATGCTATAACGTAACCTGAAAATGGTAAAATTTTCAGGTGATAAGAGCAGAAATTAGAGGAAGAATAACTCTAATTTTTGCTCTTTTTTTATTGAAAAAATATTGTAAAAATGCTGTGAAAAGCTTGAAAAATGGCGATTTGTGGAGTAAAATGTAGTTGAAAGTGGAGGAAAGTGGATGAAAAGTGTCACAAAGTGGTGAGGAAGGAGGTAATTAGCCATGTTCATGGGTGAGTATAATCATAATATTGATGCGAAAAATCGTCTTATTATGCCAGCAAAATTCCGTGAGCAGTTAGGTGAAAGCTTCGTAGCCACAAAGGGGCTTGATGGTTGTCTGTTTGTTTATCCAATGAGTGAATGGCAGGTGATTGAGTCCAAGTTTAGAGAGATTCCACTTACAACAAAGGATGCTAGAAAGTTTTCGAGATTCTTCTTTGCAGGCGCTGCAGAGTGCGAGATTGACAAACAGGGAAGAGTTTTGATTCCTGGAAACCTGAAGGAGTACGCAGGGATTGAAAAAGAAGTCGTTTCTGTTGGTGTTCTGAATCGAATTGAAATCTGGTCTAAAGAAAGATGGCTTGATGACAATACATATGAGGATATGGATGAGATAGCTGAGCATATGGCAGAGCTTGGTCTTGGGATTTAGGTGAGATATGGAATTTAATCATTATTCGGTTTTACTGCATGAGACAGTAGATAATTTAAAGGTTAAAGAAAACGGAATATATGTTGATGGAACCTTAGGTGGTGGCGGACATTCATTTGAAATTGCAAGCAAGCTTACAAGCGGACATCTATATGGATTCGACCAGGATACAGATGCTTTAAAAGCAGCAGCAAAACGTCTTGAAGGTTTTGAAGATAGATTTACCGAGATTCATAGTAATTACGAATTCATGAAGGAAAAGCTTCATGAGCAAGGTATCGAAAAAGTTGATGGAATCATGCTAGATCTTGGCGTTTCAAGCTTTCAGTTAGATGAAGCAAAGCGAGGTTTTACATACAGAGTTGATGATGCTCCTCTTGATATGAGGATGGATAAGGATAATCCGATGACGGCTGCAGATATTGTCAATACTTATTCACCAGAGGATTTAACAAGAGTTTTGTTTACTTATGGCGAAGAGAAATTTTCAAAGCAGATTGTAAAAAATATCGTAGCAGCAAGAGAGATTAAGCCGATTAAAACGGCTGGGGAATTAAATCAAATTATTGCAAAGAGTATTCCAAAGAAAAGCCAAATTGGCCAGGGGCATCCTTCTAAAAGAACTTTTCAAGCTCTTAGAATTGAATTGAATCGAGAGCTTACAGTTTTAGAAGATCATATTGATGACATGATTGATTTGCTAAATCCGGGCGGAAGACTTTGTATAATAACTTTCCATTCTTTAGAGGATAGAATTACAAAGGTTGCTTTTAAAAGAAATGAAAATCCATGCACTTGTCCTAAAAATTTTCCGGTATGTGTATGTGGAAAAGAGTCAAAGGGCAAAGTGATTACAAGAAAACCTATTTTACCACCAGAAGAAGAGCTTGAGGTTAATTCAAGATCAAAAAGTGCAAAGTTAAGGGTTTTTGAAAGAGTATAAAAATTAAGTGTTATGAAATATTTAAGGAGGTAGAGGCTATGCAGGAATTAAAGACATATTATTATCAGGATGGAAATACTGTTAGGGTAGAACAGCCAGTTAGACGTCCAAGCCGCAACTTGCCTACAAGGGAACAGAGGGAAAGAGAGAGACGTGAAGCTGCAGAAAGAAGACAGCATATTACAGAAAGAAGAAGAATTGCAGCATATAAAAGAAATAAGCTTTTATCAACATATATGATTCTTGCAGTTGCAGTGACCTGTGTGATGCTTGTGATTTATGTTTCGATGCAAAATAATTTAACTACAAGAATGAATCATGTGGCAGCTTTGGAAAATCAGTTGAGCGAGTTAAATGCTGATAATAATGCGACTGAGAGCAGAATTGCAACGACAACAAATTTATCAGAAATTAAAGATAAAGCTATGAATGAATTAGGAATGGTCTATGCAAACAGCGACCAAATTGTGTATTATAGTATAGATAGTTCTGATTACATGAATCAGTACCATGATATACCATAAAGGATAGTATTTTGTTATGACACGTAATGAATCAGATAATTCTTCTAAAAAGAAGAATAAAGGTAAGTTTTTGAGAAGAATGCAGACAAAACTCTGGGTGATTTTTGGAGGTGTCTGTATTCTTTTTGTTATTCTAATTGGACGAATAATGTATATTCAACATAACAGTGGCAAGAAATATGAAAAGATTGTATTGTCACAGCAGGATTATGACAGTAAGCTAATTCCTTTCCAACGAGGTGATATTGTAGATGCTCGTGGTACAGTTTTGGCAACCAGCGTAGATGTGTATAATGTTATTCTTGACTGTAAGGTTTTGAATGCAAATAAAGATGCAATTTCAACAACTGTTGATGCGATTACAAGTTCTTTTGATGAGATTCCCAAAGAAAAAGTAACAGAACAGCTAGAAAAAAATCCCAAGAAACAATATGTTGTTTTGGCAAAAAAAGTGTCATATGAAGAGATGAGCTCTTTTTTAGAGAAGCAACAGTCAGAGGAATATAAGGGGAAGATATTTGGGATTTGGTTTGAAAAAGAATATATAAGACAGTATCCTTATAATTCCCTTGGAGCAGCGACTATTGGTTATGCGTCAAGTGGTAATGTTGGAGTAATTGGGCTTGAAAATCAGTATTCTAGTGTTTTGAATGGCGTAAATGGACGTACATATGGGTATTTGAATTCTGATAGTAATTTGGAGCAAACGACTATTGACGCGACAAATGGTAATAATATCGTACTTTCGCTTGATGTGAATATTCAAACAGCTTGTGAGAATGCGATTAAAAAGTGGAATAATGAGCATGTAGGAGAGGATGGCTCTCTTGGCTCGAAGCATACAGCAGCGCTTGTTATGAATCCTAAAAATGGTGAGATTCTTGCGATGGCACAGTATCCATCCTTTGATTTGAATAATCCAAGGGATTTGTCTGCCTTTTTTAAAGCAGAGGATTTGGAACAAATGACAGAGGATGAGAAGTATGACAAACTCAATGATATTTGGCAAAATACATGCGTGACCTATACATATGAGCCTGGCTCAACATTTAAGCCTTTTACGGTAGCGTGTGGTCTGGAGACAGGTGCGATTCAGGGCAATGAGACATATTTTTGTGATGGTTCTGAGCACGTGGGTGGATTTGATATTCACTGTGTAAATCGAAACGGACATGGAGAAGAGGATATTGCACTTGCATTATCAAATTCATGTAATGATGCGCTTATGCAGATGTCGTATGCAATTGGTCCAACAAATTTTGCAGATTATCAGTCACTGTTTGGATTTGGTCAAAAGACTTATGTTGATTTGCCAGGTGAACCAAGTACTGCTGGTTTAATATATAGCGAGGATGATTTGAAATCTCCAGTCAACCTGGCGACGAATTCTTTTGGACAGAACTTTAATACAACAATGGTTCAGCTTGCTTCAGGATTTTGTTCGATTGTAAATGGAGGCTATTTATATCAGCCACATATTGTGACAAAGATTACAGATGCAAAAGGAAATACAGTTAAAGAAATTGAACCAACTTTGATAAAAAAGACAGTATCGCCAGAGG
The DNA here is from genome assembly GCA_045617805.1 of Pseudobutyrivibrio sp. GTDB lineage: Bacteria > Bacillota > Clostridia > Lachnospirales > Lachnospiraceae > Pseudobutyrivibrio. Next base: position 2,985 of record JAZLJM010000054.1, on the reverse strand, counting down.
TTGGTCAGATGATGCGTGATTATTTATTTACTGTTGTTGATTCAGGTACAGGTAAAACTGCAGGAGTTGATGGTTATACTATGGGTGGTAAAACTGGTACAGCCGAGAAGCTTCCGCGTAGTGCACATAATTATCTGGTATCTTTTATTGGATTTGCACCAATTGATGATCCACAGCTTGTTGTGTATGTTATTATAGATGAGCCTAATGTGGCTGATCAGGCACATAGTTCTTTTGCTCAGCAGATTGTTCATGAAATTTTCGAACAATCATTACCATATGTTGGTGTGAAGTCTTCTTTAACCAAGGAAGAGGAAGCGGCTGCTGTAGCAGCTAGAACAGAGGCTACAAAGGCTGCATATGAAGCTGAAAATGCTGATATTGCATCGCAAGGGGAAAATCAGAGTGAGGAAACTCCGCAAGGTGAGGCTTCTACAAATACGTCAGAAACCGAGCCAGAGGAAGAGCAGGTTGAACAAGTTCCGACACTTTTGCAATAATTTTAGGGGAAAATATGGCAAATAGTAAGACTATGGCTGCGAGGGAAAAAGCAGCAAGATTAAATAAAATAAATAAGATGCTGAATTTTGATTACACACTTTTGTTTATCGTAATTTTTATTTTGGCATTTGGTTTTGTTATGCTGTATTCAACATCTGCCTATGCTGCGACTATTAAGACTGCAAATTCATCATATTATTTGAAAAAGCAGGCAATGGCTGCGGGCATCGGTTTTGTTGGCATGGCTATTATTACAAAGATTGATTACCGGTTTTGGAAGAGATTTGTTATTCCGATTTATTTGATAGTTTTCTGTCTTTGTGTGGCAGTTATTTTTGTCGGTACTACATTAAATGAATCGTCTAGATGGCTTATGATTGGTGGTTTTTCTGTTCAGCCATCGGAATTTGCAAAAGTTGCAGTTATTCTTTTTGTGGCATATATTATTTCTATTTCGCCCAGATCACAGAGGGATTTCAAAACTACGATGAAGACGTTGGGATTTGTTTTCCCGATATTTGCTGTTGTAGCCTATAATAACCTGTCTACGGCGATTATTATACTTGGTATTGCTTGTGTAATGGTGTTTATTGCATCGCCTAGAATTAAAGAATTTTTTGTATTGCTTTTGATTTGCGTTGCAGCGGTAATTTTTTATATTTCAATTGCGGGATATCGTGCTGGAAGAATTGACGCATGGCTTCATCCGGAGGATTATATATCTGGAACAGGATTTCAGACTTTACAAGGCTTGTATGCAATTGGTAGTGGTGGCCTTTTTGGGAAAGGCTTGGGTGAAAGCTTGCAGAAATTTATTGTACCTGAGGCTCAAAATGATATGATTTTTACTATCATATGTGAGGAACTTGGTATTTTTGGCGCAATATGCGTAATTTTGATGTATATTTTGCTTTTGTATCGATTGATTTATATTGCGAATCACGCTAAGGATTTGTTTGGTTCATATATTTGTATTGGAATTATGACGCATATTGCGTTGCAGGTAATTTTAAATATAGCGGTAGTAACCAATTCTATCCCAAATACTGGAGTTACATTACCATTTATTAGTTATGGTGGAACTTCGGTCATGGTTTTACTTTGTGAGATTGGATTGGCGCTTAGTGTTTCGAAAAAAATGGAGATAGAACAGCCGGATGAGTAGTGAAGGTAGTACTAAGAAAAATAGAATACTGCTTATTTTTGAAATTGTTTTTGGACTGGTTCTTCTTTTGGCAATTGCTGGAATTGTTGCATATTTTACTTGTCCACTTAAAGCTGTTACGGTTGAGGGGACAGATTTATACACAAAGGATGAGATTGTTGGCTATATTCTTGATGATAAATATTGCGTAAATACAGTGTATGTATTTTTGAAGAATAAGGTTAAGCCTAAAAGAAGTGCAGAGTTTATTGACTCCTTTGATGTCAAAATGAAGGACAAAAATACAATTTTAATTAAAGTAAATGAAAAGTCTATTTTGGGATATATGACAAATGATGAATCTGAGTATGTATATTTTAATTATGATGGTGTGATTACTGAAATCAGTAAGACCTATATCGATGGATATATGGAGGTTTCAGGCGTAACCTATGATGATGCCAAGATAGGAAAAAAGCTGTCAATTGGCGAAAGTGAACTAGGTTATTTTACAACATTGATGAAGTATATCAAAAAAAATAAATTAGTTCCGAATGTGATTCATTATGATGATAATCAAAATATTATTCTTGTGTATGATGACTACAATATTTCGCTCGGAAGCAGTTCTTATTTAGAGGAAAAACTAGAGCGATTATCATACATATTACCCGAGATTGAAGGATTGCAGGGAACACTACATCTTGAGAATTTTACACCGAACAATACAGATGTTGTATTTGAGAAGCAAAAAGATTCGGTAGAATAAAATTCATTTTTTTGTTAAAAATAGTTGCTAAATGACATAAAAACTTATATGATTATAGTAGCATTTTGGAATAAGATATTTTCGACCTCCATTGAGGTTTAATAGAAGGAGGATAAGACCTTGATTAATATTACAACTGACGAGACAGGCGCACCAGTCAGAATTATTGTTGTAGGCGTTGGCGGAGCTGGCAACAATGCTGTAAAACGAATGGTTGAAGAAGGTATTGGGGGAGTAGAATTCATAGGAGTTAATACTGATAAGCAGGCTCTTGATTTATGCAAGGCTCCAACTTTACTTGCTATTGGTGAAAAGACTACAGGGGGAAAAGGTGCGGGCGCCAACCCTGAGGTAGGAATGAAATCAGCAGAGGAGAGTGCAGAAGATATTTCTGCAGCTATCAAAGGTGCTGATATGGTATTTGTAACTTGCGGAATGGGTGGTGGCACAGGAACAGGTGCTGCTCCAGTTGTTGCGCGAATTGCAAAGGAACAGGGTATTCTTACTGTTGGTATTGTTACAAAGCCTTTCCAGTTTGAAGGAAAGCCTCGTATGAACAATGCCTTAAATG
>JAZLJM010000053.1:0-55362 GCA_045617805.1 Pseudobutyrivibrio sp. | reverse complement strand
AAGACTTTAGACACCTTAATTTTATCATATGTTGGGTCTCTTTTTTTATTCACTTAATAAGTGAAAAGCAATATTCAGTTAAAATATAGCAACTATGTGGCTTTCAGCCACTTTCACGGCTTCGCCGTGAATAATTCAGGATTATTTAAGAGAATACAGAAATTGTTAAGGTTTGGTTGCTACATTACAGTTTTTAAAATAAGGAGTGCACTTAAAAAACAATAATGGTGTTTGGGATCGTATAATCTATATAACACTATCTGTCATGAAATGAGAGTTGGGTAGTTTAATTCGTAGAGTGATGTAAATGATACTATTTAAATGTACTTTTGATCATTTTTTATATTGAAATTTACAGAGTGAATACAAAATTAGGAAAAACAGTTTTTGAAATGCATTAAGTATTATTGATATTTAATAAAGTAATGAAATTATATATAATAGAATTGCCATTTATGGATTGATTGAAGAAAGTGTGGATAATGTTTTAGGAATAATTTATAAAGAATGCAAGTCGTGATATATTGATTTGAGAAAAATATACAAAAGCGTAGGTTGATAATTATGAGTTATTCACAAAATGGTTTATAACTGGTGGATAACTATGAAAAAAATTGGAAATATGTGGATAATTATCTGAAAAATTGTCTACAAATGGAAAAGAGGAAGAAAAAAATGTTGAATTTATTATGCAGTGGATGTGCTAGAGTAGAAAATTTTATGCTTGTTTTTGGTGTATTATTTGGATTTTTGGCAACTTTTGTGGGATTAAAATGTTTTATGGATAAGCTTCCTGCTGATGAGGGAAGAGATTTTGCAGTTGATGGAAAGCTTTCTAGGGGTAAGCCAAGAGGAGCGGGAATTGTATTTATAATTGTATTTGCAATAGGGGCACTTCTTTTTTCAAAAATTGATATTGAGAGTGTGTTATATGTTGTTTTTGTAGTTGCTGAAATGATTACTGGATATTTGGATGATGCATCTGATGTTTCCTGGGGTAGAACGATAAAGGGAGTTCTTGATCTTGTGGTGGCTCTTGGAATAGGAATAACATATGTCGTTTTTCATGGAAATACAATGGAGTTGAGCTTAACTGGAAAAGAAGTGGAGATTCCATTTGTTTTGTTGATTGCAATAATTGTTGGAATAGTTTTTGTGATGATAAATGTAACTAATTGTGCTGATGGTGTTGATGGTTTATCTGGAACATTAACAATGATTACTTTAGCTAGTTTTGTTGTGGTAAATTCTCAGAGGGGAATAGCAGAAGAATACAAGTCGATAATAATAATTTTTATCGCTGTATTATTGGGATATTTATGGTTTAATGCTGGACCAAGTATTTTGTTGATGGGAGATGCTGGTTCGCGTGCAATGGGAGTTTTTATCAGCATTGTTGCAATAAAATCTTGTTGTGTATGGTTATTGATTCCATTTGCAATCTTATTAATTCTTGATGGTGGATTGGGATTACTGAAGGTTTCTGTAATTAAAATTACTCATAAGAAGAATTTTATGAGTAAAATAAGAACACCATTGCATGATCATGTAAGAAAGAATATCAAGGTTGTATGGGCAAATAATCAGGTGGTAATGAGATTTGCAATTATTCAGATAATTATTTCAATTGTGACAGTATATATGTTTCTGGGATGCTAGTAATATGATAAAGATGTTTGGAAGTACGACAGTGTATCTTGTTTGTATAATTTGTATGGATTAACGACACTAGAAATATTGAAAAAGTGTCGGAAAACAGAAGACGTATCAAGTTTGTATGATTAGTACAGATTAAAGATATTAGAAATTTAAAAGATGTCGGGGAAATGAAAAGGGGTACTTGGATAATAATAATTTAATTTACGTGGATTTGTAGAGGAGATAGAAGTAACAGTCATGAATCTAAGTGAAGTAAAGGTTGGACAAAAGGCTAGAATTACACAGGTAGGCTCAGATGGTGCGTTAAGGCAGCATTTTCTTGATATGGGAGTTATTCCAGGAGCAAAGGTTAAAGTTGTTAAATTGGCCCCTATGGGTGATCCAATGGAGATTAGGATACAGGGATATGAATTGACCTTGCGTGTGGCTGATGCTATGCAGATAGAGGTTGAGGAATATGTACCAAAGGAAACTGTAGATAATCAGGTTGAACTTGAAGAATTTGGAGAGTTATTTTTAGAGAATAAGAAGAGATTGCATAATAAAACAGAGCATATGGGTCTTGGTGAGGAAGGTAAGTATCATGATAAAAAAGATGAGAATCCTTTGCCAGAGGGTGAAATGCTGACATATGCACTTGTTGGTAATCAAAATTGTGGAAAGACTACTCTTTTTAATCAATTGACAGGTTCGAATCAGCATGTTGGAAATTTTCCCGGAGTGACTGTTGATAGAAAAGATGGGCAGATTTTAGGCACAGAGAATACTAGAATTACGGATTTGCCAGGCATATATTCTATGTCTCCATATACTGCGGAGGAAATTGTTTCAAGAAATTTTGTTATAAATGAAAAGCCTCGTGCGATAATAAATATTATTGATGCAACAAATATCGAGCGAAATCTTTATCTTACGATGCAGCTTCTTGAAATGGATATTCCAATGGTAGTTGCTGTAAATATGATGGATGAAATGAATAGTAATGGGGGAACAGTTGATGTTAACCTGATGGAGGCAATGCTGGGTGTTCCTGTTGTACCAATTTCTGCGGCAAAGAATGAGGGCGTTTTGGAGCTTGTAAAGCATGCTATTCATATTGCTCATTATCAGGAAAAGCCATTGCGACAGGATTTTTGTGATGAGAATGATTATGATGGTGCTGTACACAGATGTATACACGGAGTTTGTCATTTGATACAGGATCATGCTAAGAAAAGTGGGATTCCGCTCAGATTTGCAGCGAGCAAGGTTATTGAAGGGGATAAACTGATTGTTGATAAGCTTGAGCTTGATCAAAATGAAAAAGAGATGATAGAGCATATCGTCCTTCAGATGGAAAAAGAGCGTGGACTCGATAGAAATGCAGCTATGGCGGATATGCGCTTTTCTTATATAAAAAAGGTTTGTAAAGCCACTGTTATTAAACCACATGAGAGCAAGGAACGTGTACGAAGTAAAAAAATTGATAAGATTTTAACAGGAAAATATACAGCGATACCATGTTTTATTGCGATAATGGTTGCTATTTTTGTTCTTACTTTCAATGTGATTGGTGCATGGTTACAAGGTCTTTTTGAAACAGGGCTTGAAGGCTTGATGACACTCGTTGATAGTGTGTTATTAAAAGGAAATGTAAACCCTACGCTGCATAGTCTTGTGATAGATGGAATATTTACTGGTGTGGGAAGTGTATTATCATTTTTACCAGTGATTGTGATTTTGTTTCTGTTTTTATCACTGCTAGAGGATAGTGGATATATTGCGAGAGTTGCCTTTGTAATGGATAAGCTTCTTAGAAAAATTGGATTGTCTGGTCGAAGTGTGGTGCCAATGCTGATTGGATTTGGATGTAGTGTGCCAGCAGTTATGTCGACAAGAACCTTACCTAGTGCGCGTGATAGAAAAATGACAATTCTTTTAACGCCATTTATGAGTTGTAGTGCAAAGCTTCCGATATATGCTTTTTTTGTAAGTGCATTTTTTCCGAAGAAGGGAGGGTTAATTATTTCCTTGCTCTACTTTTTGGGAATTGTGGTTGGAATTGTTATTGCTCTTTTATATAAGCATACTTTGTTTAAAGGTGAGGCAGTACCATTTGTAATGGAGCTTCCAAATTATAGATTGCCAGGGGTAAAAAATGTATTGTTGCTCTTGTGGGAAAAAGCAAAAGAGTTTTTGCAAAAGGCTTTTACAGTAATTCTCCTTGCAACAATTGTAATTTGGTTATTGCAGACCTTTGATATTCATTTTAATGTCGTAACAGATTCTTCAATGAGTATTATGGCTATGATTAGTAGCCTTTTTGTTCCGATTTTTAAACCAATTGGAATGGGAGATTGGAGAATTGTCACATCTTTGATAAGTGGATTTATGGCGAAGGAAAGCATGGTTTCGTCATTGGATATTTTGTATGCTGCACAGGGTGGAGTTCAGAAGGCATTGACGAGTGCAACTGCGGTAGCGATTTTAGTATTTAGCTTATTGTACACACCTTGTATTGCAACAATTACGGCAATTCGACGTGAGCTAGGGGTAAAATGGTCGTTTGGAATAGTTGTTTGGCAGTGTGTAGTTGCCTGGGTCATGGCATTTATTTCATATACAATTGTAGGATTATTCTTATAGTTTTAATTTGAGTAATATGAATGCAATTTGAATAAATTTTTTTGTAAAAATAATTAGTTGTATGTGGTTTGTTTGAAAAAATAGTACAAGAAAATTTGTGTGTGTTTTGGTAAAAACAGTATAAAAAAAATAATATATGTTTTGTTAAAACAGTGCAGAAAAATTAATATATGTTTCGTTAAAAAAGTGTAAAAAAATTTATACATTTTTTGTTCGTAAAATAGAAAAAATATGTGTGTATAGTTTATAATATTAATACTGAAAATTTACATAATTTTTTGTATGCATAATATAATATAGAAAATATCACTATAGAAAGAGGTTTTGATATGTTTGAAATGAATGATACATTTGTAGAAGAATCTGTAAAGACGAAGGATAAAGTTCAAAATAAGATTTTGATGGGATTGTGTATAGCACTTGCAATTATTTGCTTAGGAGCTTCATTATTTAAAATTGCTTCCATTGTAACGGGTATTCTTTTTATTGTATTTATTGTTTTGGCTTATATGCTAATGGGAAATAAAAATATTGAGTACGAGTATGACTATACCAATGGTAGCTTAGAAATAGCAAAGATTATTAACAATGAAAAGAGAAAGCATCTTTTGACAGTTGAGTCGGATGCAGTAAAGCTGATTGCAGCAGAGGGTGTAAATGAATATTTGAAATACGATAATGTAAAAATGAAAATATATGATTGTAGTGGAGATTTGGAAGAGGCTAAAAAATATGTTTTAGTTGCGCATGATGAGAAGAAAAATGTTGATTTTAAGGTATATTTTAATCCTTCAGAAAAACTGATAGCTGCGATGAAGAAGTATAATAAGCAAGCAATTTATGAATAAAAATTATTCCACAATGAAAATTACATTTTTGAGATGTAATTTATTGTGGAATTTTTTAAGTAAAATAGTTTTGATTGAATTGAAATTAATATGAAATTTAAGAGAAATACTATTTTGTTTTTATGTTATTGATTGTAGTATTTTATGTAATACTATTTGGATTTTATGTAATTCATAATCATAAGGCAAATATTGCAGGTCATAGCATCCTTGAATTTTCTAACATCAAGGCCTGTGGATTCAGAAAATTTGTCTAAACGATATATCAAAGTGTTTCTATGAATAAAAAGTTGGCGAGAAGTCTCTGCGATAGAAAGGTCATTTTCAAAAAATGCGTTCAATGTTAGGAGAGTTTCCTCGTCAATTTTTTCTATTGTCGATAAATCAAGATTGCTCTTTATGTAGGCGAGGCATTCCTCTATTGGTAAATTAAAAAGAAGACGTCCTAAGCCTAGTTCTGAGAAATTAAATAATCTGTCTTCAGTTGAAAAGATGTTACCAATTTTCATTGCAAGGACAATGGAATTGTAGGAGTCAAGTAATTGTGAAAAGGTGTTGACTGGTACATCAAAAGAAGCCTTGAATTTTGTGTAGGCTTCGGATTCAAGCATATCAATGAGGGATGAAGCAAACTGTTGAAGCTCGGATAAGTCTGTTTCTGCTTCAAGGTGTGAAATGAAGACAATATGGTTTGGATCCATTTCGATTATTTCATCCTTTGGTAAAGGTCTCATGCTTTTAAGCAGAGAAACACAGTCTGAAGAGTATTCATGCTCGCTTTCAAGGTATATGAGAAAGCGTATTGAAATATCTTCGATATGAAATCTATTTAATCTAAGGGCAGCTTCTGATGCCGAGAATTCCCCTGTAAAATATTCTTTATAAAATGCGGACTTATTTTCCATTGTATTAAAGTGGAGTAATAGTTCACGAAGCTTTGAGATAGTATCTTCGTCTGAAAGCTCTGAATCCTGAATATCAAAGGAAATACCGCTTGCCTTCTGGAGTTGATCTAATAATTTTTCTTTTTGAAGATTATAATTCATAAAAAAATAGGGCTATCCTTTCTTTAGGATAACCCTATCATAAATCAATTTAAATTAGTTGGCAATTGAAACCTCTGTATCTTTGTCGAAGAAGTGAGCCTTTTCCATATCAAGAGCAAACTTGATTGTGTCGCCACCTCTTGCTGTTGTACGTGGGTTAACTCTTGCAGTAACCTGTGAACCAGCAAAATCAAAGTATAAGTAAACTTCAGCACCGAGGAGCTCGTATACAGAAATTGTTGCTTCGATTGTGCTATCAGCCTGTACATCAACAGCGATCTGTGAATCATGAATATCCTCTGGACGGATACCAAGTGTAACGATCTTTGAGCCGTAACCTGCATCAGCAAGAATCTTAGCCTTTGAAACAGGAACCTTAAGTGTTGTGCAGTCAACTGTGATTGTTGAGCAATCTGCTGAAAGAGCACCATCAAGGAAGTTCATCTGTGGTGAACCGATGAAACCAGCAACGAAGAGGTTGCAAGGATTCTTGTAGAGGTTCTCTGGAGTATCGATCTGCTGAACAACACCATCCTTCATAACTACGATTCTTGTACCAAGTGTCATAGCCTCTGTCTGGTCATGTGTAACGTAGATCATTGTAGCACCAAGTGAATCATGGAGCTTAGAAATCTCAGTTCTCATCTGAACACGAAGCTTTGCATCAAGGTTTGAAAGAGGCTCATCCATAAGGAATACCTTAGGATTACGAACGATTGCACGACCCATGGCAACACGCTGTCTCTGACCACCTGAAAGAGCCTTTGGCTTACGATCAAGGAGCTTTTCAAGATCAAGAATCTTAGCAGCTTCGCGAACCTTAGCATCGATTTCATCCTTTGGTACTTTACGAAGCTTAAGACCAAATGCCATGTTATCGTATACTGTCATATGTGGATAAAGAGCGTAGTTCTGGAATACCATTGCGATATCTCTGTCCTTTGGCTCTACATCATTCATAAGTGTTCCATCGATGAGGAGCTCACCAGAAGAAATCTCTTCAAGACCAGCAATCATACGAAGTGTTGTAGACTTACCACAACCAGAAGGTCCTACGAAAATGATGAATTCCTTATCTTTGATGTCAAGGTTGAAGTCCTTAACAGCCTGGAAACCATTTGGATAAACTTTGTTAATGTTTTTTAATTGAATATCAGACATTGTAAAAATCCTCTCTTGTACATAAAACTTGGACTGTTGTCCTGTAACTGTAATTTATTATAGATTCAGGGGTTCTTTTGAACAATGTTAGAATAACCAAAAATGATTAGCTATTTTGGTTGTTTTAACTTTTTGTGAAAAATGTGGAAAATATAGGGTTATGTAGATAGGTTGTGGCTTTATTTTGATTTGTGATATAATCGTATGGTGTATAGGTATATCTATATAATGAATAAATATGAAAACTTTATTTTTCAAATACAATAGAAAAATAGGAGATTAAGGCATTCATGAATACAAATAAGTATAAAAATAGAATGAGGGGTTATTTAAAACTCCCTATTTATATTTCAATATTATTTTTTGTTGGTGATTTTGTTTTATTTTTCTACGACAAAAAAGTAGCAATTGGTGCAGCGATTTTCATTTTGGTTTATTTGCTGACAATCATAGTATTCTATTCTATTCACTTGTCACATTTTGAGAGTAATTTAATTGAATATGCTGTTCATTATGGAACGGTTCAAAAGGAATTACTTAAAAATTTTAGAGTACCGTATGCTTTGTTGGATTCACAGGGTAAGGTAATTTGGATAAATACTGAATTTTCTAAATTATCCGAAAAAAACAGAACATATAATAAATCAATTACCAGTATATTTTCTGAAATTACGCGTGAATGCATTGAGCAGTCAAAAGAAGATGCTTTTGATATTGATGTAGAATTTAAAGAAAGAAAATATAAAGCATGCTTACAGAGATTAGATTTGACAGATTATCTTCGTGGTGGCAATAGCGAGATGTCATTTGTTGATGCTAACGAAGGTTTGGTGGCATTATTTCTTTTTGATGAAACAGATTATTTAGAGGTAAAAGCAAAGATAGAAGATCAGTCTATGGTTATGAGTCTTCTTTACATTGATAATTATGATGAAGTGTTTGAGCAGGTTGAAAATGCAAAGCAGTCTATGCTTTTGGCTGTAATCGATAGAAAGATAAATAAGTATTTTGCAAATGCTCAAGCTGTTGTTAGACGTCTTGAAAAGGATAAATATCTAATTCTTTTCCAGAAAAAATATCTTGAGATGATGGAAAAGGATAAGTTTTCGCTTGTCGAGGATATCAAGACAGTAAAGATGGGTAATGAGCGAGACATTACTATCAGTATAGGTATCGGTCATGGAAACGAGAGCTACACAAGAAATGCCCAGTATGCGCATGTGGCGATTGATTTGGCGCTTGCCAGAGGTGGTTGTCAGGTTGTACTTAAAAATGGTGCTGATGTTTCTTATTATGGTACATACGGAAAAGAAGTTGAAAAGAATACTCGAGTAAAGGCTAGAGTAAAAGCACAGGCTCTTCGTGAGTTGATGGAAACTCGTGATAGAATTATTGTTATGGGACATAATCTTTCTGATACTGATTGTCTCGGTGCAGAGATAGGTGTTTATTGTGCGGGTCGTGAGATTGGAAAGCCGGTACATATTGTAATTGATAATTTGACTAGTGCGATTCGTCCGATAGTTGAAAGCTTCAAAAACAATGAGGAATATCCAGAGGATATGTTTATTACGAGTGAAAGAGCTTTGTCTTTGTGTAACGATAATACACTTATTATGGTTGTGGATACAAATAGACCAAGCTATGTAGAATGTCCGGGATTGTTATATAAGAATAGAAATATTGTAGTATTTGATCATCATAGACAGACAGAGGAAGTTATTGAGAATCCAATTCTTTCATATATCGAGCCATATGCATCAAGTGCCAGCGAGATGATAGCTGAGGTTCTACAGTATTTTGCTGAGAAGATTGTTATACACGATATTGAAGCAGATTGTATCTATGCTGGAATTTTGATTGATACGCAGAACTTTATGACAAAGACAGGTGTGCGTACATTTGAAGCGGCTGCATTTTTGCGTAGAAATGGTGCTGAAGTTACTCGCGTTAGAAAAATGTTACGTGAAAATATGGAAACTTATAAGGCGCGTGCAGAGGTTGTTAGAAATGCAGAGACCTTTAAGGATGTTTTTGCAATATCAGAGCTTGAGCCACATGGTGATATCGAAAGTCCGACAATTGTTGGTGCACAGGCTGCAAATGAGCTCTTAAATATCGTAGGAATTAAGGCTTCTTTTGTACTTACAAAGTTTAATGACAAAATTTATATCAGCTCACGCTCAATTGATGAGATTAATGTACAGAGTATTATGGCACGACTTGGTGGTGGCGGACATCTAAATATTGCAGGTGCTCAGATTCAGAGCAGCAATATGGACGAGGTTAGAGCTGAGTTGGAGCAGACTATAGAGAATATGTTAGAAGAGGGAGAAATCAAACTATGAAAGTAATTCTTTTGGCAGACGTAAAGTCACTGGGAAAAAAAGGTGAAGTTGTAGAAGTAAGCGAAGGCTATGCTAGAAATATGCTTTTTAAGAAAAAGCTTGGAAAAGAGGCAACAGGAGCAAATCTTAATGATTTGAAGCTTCAGAATCAGCATGAGGCAAAGGTTGCGCAGGAAAACTATGAGGCAGCCGTAGCATTCGAAAAAGAGATTTCTGAGTGGTTAGTTGAGACATCAATTAAAACAGGTGAGGGTGGTAGAACCTTCGGTTCTGTTTCAACAAAGGAAATTGCTGAGGCAGCAAAAAAGCAGTATGGTAAAGAGCTTGATAAGAAAAAGATTGTTCTTGATGATCCAATTAGAGCACTTGGTACATATGAGGTAAAAGTAAAAATTCATCCTAAGGTCACAGCTACACTTAGAGTACATGTTTCAGAGTCAAAATAGATTTGAGATTGAGGGAAAATAATGGATGAATTAGTAAGACGACAGATGCCGAACTCTTTGGAGGCGGAACAGTCTGTTATAGGCTCAATGATTGTCGACAGAGATGTTATTACACAATGCTCTGAGATATTGATGAAGGATGATTTTTATCATCAGCAGTATGGAATACTTTTTGAGGCTATTGTAGAGCTTTATAATGCAGGAGAGCCTGTAGATGAGGTTACTCTTCAAAACAAGCTTAAAGAAAAAGGTGTTGCACCAGAAATAGCTTCTATTGAGTATATTCAGGACTTGGTATTAGCTGTTCCAACTACGGTAAATGCAAAGAATTATGCTAATATCGTAAAAGATAAGGCAGTTCTTAGAAATATCATTAAAACAAATCAGAAAATTGAAAATATGTGTTTTGATGGAACCGATGATGTTGAGACGATTTTAAATCAGACGGAGAAAGAAATTTTTTCACTTTGTCAAAATCGTGGTGAGACTGATTATGTTCCAATCAAAGAAGTAGTTATGAATGCGATTACTACCATTGAGCAGACTTCTAAGCAAAAGGGTGTAGTAACAGGTATTCCTACGGGATTTATTGATCTTGATTATCAGCTTTCTGGTTTTCATCCATCAGAGCTTATTCTTATTGCGGCAAGACCAGCCATGGGTAAGACAGCGTTTGTACTTAATGTTGCTCAGTATATTGCAATTCATGAGCATGAATGTGCAGCTATTTTTTCGCTGGAAATGTCAAAGGAGCAGCTTGTTAATCGTCTTTTTGCCTTGGAGGCAAGAGTTGATGCGCAGAAGCTCCGTACTGGAAATTTACAGGAAGCAGACTGGGAGAAGCTTATCGAGGGTGCTGGTAAAATCGGCAATTCTAAGCTTATTATTGATGATACCCCAGGTATTACAATTGCTCAGTTGCGTAGTAAATGTAGAAAGTACAAGATGGATATGGGACTTTCTATTATTATCATTGACTACCTGCAGCTTATGTCAGGTAATGGAAAAAGTGATTCTCGTCAGCAGGAAATTTCAGAAATTTCTCGTTCTTTGAAGCTTTTGGCTAGAGAGCTGAATGTTCCTGTTATTGCATTGTCACAGCTTTCGCGTGCGGTTGAGCAGCGACCTGATCATAGACCTATGCTTTCAGATTTGCGTGAATCCGGAGCAATCGAGCAGGATGCCGACGTTGTAATGTTTATTTATCGTGATGATTATTATAATCATGATACAGATGCAAAGGGTATTTCTGAAATTATTGTCGCTAAACAGCGAAGCGGTCCAATTGGAACAATTGAACTTGCATGGTTACCAGAATACACACGTTTTGCAAATCGTGAGCATACTAGAAAAGAAGAATAAAGTATTAAAAGCCTGCATTTTTGCGGGCTTTTTGTTTATTTGAGGAATGCAGTAAAGAAATATGTGAAAAGAAAGTGTTTTTTTGAGAAAAACCAAGAAAAGAAGAAAATATTGTGGTATGCTATGTGGAAATTAAAAGAGACGGAGGAAAAAGATTATGAAGAGAAGATTAGCTATTGTTACAGGATTAACAATTACAGCAGGCTTATTACTTAGCGCTTGTGGAGCTACAAATGCACAGCCAACTGAGCAGGATGTGCAGGAAATAGAGAGTCAAGAAGAACCTAAAGCAGGAGTTGATATAGGAAGCTTTTCAATAAAGGATATGTATGCAGAAAATACACTTGAGAAAATTCTTGAGCGACATAATGGAATTATGGTTGAATGCAAGAATTCCCAAGGTGATAATACAATAAGTAATAGCGTATTTCAGTATTATAAAACTGATGATGGTGATGTAAAGTTTGAAGGCAAGGTTGTTAATGGTGGTGTTGAGACTTTATATGAGGGTCTTCAGAGTGAGAATTACTATATGTTTTATGAAACATCATCTGAGGCCTCTGCTGCTATCATTATTAATCCTGATGATTATTTAGATGGAATTGCACAGGTAGGTTTTATCAATGCATATGAGACATATAATTATTCGGATGAAAATAAGAAGGAAGAGGATGGAAAGGTAATACTTAGTGCAAAGCTTGATGATGTGGGTGAAGGTCAGTATTATGTTAATCCGGAGAATGGAGATTTGTTAGCTGCAAATTATGATTTTACATCAGGTGTAAAATGTGAATATAAAATCTCATATGATGATTTTGAAAAGAATATCGGAGCAAAGGTACTTGATGATAACTTAGAATCAGGTATGTGCTACAAGCTTACAGTAACATATGATGATAATGGTAAGACAAAGGATGTTGATTATAATATTGCTGCTGGAACAGATGTAGCTTTAGGTGGAACATTGTATTATGATCTTTTCACAGATGAGAAGTGTTCTGATGATAGCTGGGTTCGTGAAGTAACGGTTGGAGAAGAAGATGTGCATGTTTATGCAAAGCTAGTTGAATAGAAGATATTTGTAAAAAAACAGGCTCTAGTGGAATTCACTAGAGCCTGTTGTGCTGTTATAATCAGCTTTTTATTCTGCTAGAAATTAGCCCTGAGCGATAGCGCCTGTTGGGCAAACACCTGCACATGTACCACAATCAACGCATGAGTTTGCATCGATGTTGAACTGGCTATCTCCCTGAGAAATAGCACCTACTGGGCACTCAGGCTCACATGTACCACATGAAACGCATGAATCAGAAATAACGTATGCCATTTTTAGACTCCTCCTTGTTATTCATAGTTTATATCTATACGTGATATGATATCAGCAATAAGCTTATAAAACAAGTACAATTTAATTTTTATATCTTGTATTAAGTATGGTAAAACGTATTGAAAAACCTTGATAAATAAAAGAAAAATGAATTATTAAGTTTAGTTGATAAAATGAAAAAACCGTGATATATTCTAACCATTGAAAAAATAGAAAGGTGGAATGAAAATGGCAAGAGTTAGTAAATCAACTATGATTGGTGAGTTACTTCAGATTGATGCAGATGTAGCTCCAATTTTACTTAATATCGGAATGCACTGTTTGGGATGTCCTTCATCTCAGATGGAGACAATTGAAGAGGCTGCAATGGTACACGGTATTGATGCAGACGATTTGATTGAAGAGATTAATACATTTCTTGATTCTAAGGCATAAAGAAAACCTCATTCACTAAGTTAGTGGATGAGGTTTTTTAATACAATTTTATGATATAGTTGCTAATTGCTGGATAGCATTGTTTGCAACAATAGTTGTATAGTGCTCTGACATATAGTTGTCAGTGCCAATAACATAATTATTTTGGTTACCATATTCAGCAAGTATATTGCATACCTTGTTGTAGGTTTCAGGTGTGTCGTTTGACTTGCTGATAACAAGGTAATAGAGACCTGTTGATGGACTCTTATACAAAGAGTTCTTTCCGCTGTAGAATGTTGCAAGTAAAGTAGAAAGAGAAATAATCTCATCTAAGGTTTCGAAAACAAAAAGCTTTGTTATGTCAACTGGAGGCTCATTTTTGGACTTCTTTCCAGAAGGAGTAGCAAGAGCATCCTTTACCTTTTCAAGCATACCATTAAAGATGTTTAAGACATCGTCCGCAGCGGTATCATTAAACAGCTTAGAAGATGATGTTGTTGAAAAATCCTCGTCGTCATCATCATATTCATCTTCATCGTCAGAAAATCTAGAGAATCTAGTATCTAGCTCGTCAGGGTCTTCGACTTTTGTGACGAGAAGAACGATAGATTCAGAAGAAAGTGGAATTGCCTCAATCATAAGTGGAATATCATCTGCTTCGAAGCCGTATTGATAAGAGGCTTGTTCCATAAGCTCTTTAAATAAAGCCTTTGCTTTATCAGAGCCATAAGCTAATTCTGATAGTTTAATCTGTCGACTAATTAAGTCTTCTCTTGTAAGAGTGCATCTAATTTGGTTCTCGTTGATTCTTTCAATTTTCATAGAAATCACCTCACGATCTTTGATGCATTTAATATTTTTTTCGATTATATACAACGTAGCTTGTATTGTAAAGAAATAAAATATTAAGAATGTATTAAAATAATTTTCTTACTATTATTATCGTCCAATTTGGTCATAAATGGAAGAGCAAAACAAAAGAAAATTACAAAAAAAGTGTTGCAAGAAAGAAAAAAACGTGATATAACGTTTAATCGAGGTGCTTGTTCCGTAAATGGAAGGAGCAAAATTGATTCCAAAAGGTATCACTGATAAGTATGAAGTCGTTAAGACCCTGCAAGAAAAAGCAGCTACTGCAGTATTACTTGTCAGACATAAGCGGATAGGTGATTTGAGGATTCTAAAGGTTATTCCAGAAACCGATCCTGATTCACAAAGTATTTTATCCGAAGCAAATCTTATAGCGGGGATTAAATCACCCCAAATACCCACCATTTTTGATATAGGACAGACAGATGGCTGTTACTATTTCACAGAAGAATACTTTTCTGGAGAAACGCTTGAAGAATTTTTAATTCGGGAGCAGAGGATTTCAAAGGAAGAGTTACTACGAATTATCATAAAATTATGTGATGTTATTGATATAATACATAATTCTGGTAAAGAGCCAATTTTATATAGAGATATAAAACCAGAACATATTATTTTGCAGGATGAAAAAATCTGTTTGATAGATTTTAGTATTGCCGTAAAAAAATCTGAATCAGGAATTGCTTGTAATTATGGAACCAAAAGTTATGCAGCTCCAGAGCAGATAGAAGGTTTATCACTTGATGAAAGATGTGATGTTTACGGTATTGGTAAGATTCTAGAGAAACTGATTTTGCACTGTGAAAGTAATGATTTAATGAGAGTAAAATTAATTGCAAAGAGAGCAACAGATAAAAATAAAGAAAATAGGCATAACGACGTGAAGTTGTTAAAAGAAGAGTTACAATCTTTGCAAAATGTGAAAAATGATGAAAAGGAAAAGCATCTCAGTAAAAAAATAGTTGTCATTGGAATGGATAAAGCAGTAGGATGTACACATTTGGCTGTAAAAATGAATATATTTTTAAATAAAATAGGAATTAAGAGTATATTTTTTGATGAGTCAGGGCATGATACTGTAAAGAAAATTTCGAGAAGCTTGAAGCGTTTTCAGCTTAAGGATGAAATTTTATACCACAAACATTTTGCAGGCTATATGGATTATGGACCAGCAATTCAAAAAAGTATACCTTCTGATAGTGTTCAGGTTATTGATTGTGGTACGGATGATAGTATGCTTTTTCAAGCGGACAAGGTTGTATTTGTTATAAGTGGTTGTCCCTGGAAAAGTATGGAAAGTATTCCGGATTGGGTATTTGAAGAAAATGTAATAATAATTAGTAATTTTTCAAATAGATTAAATACCATAAATTATGCAAAATACTTGAATAAAAGGATATACGAGTATCCAAAATCTGAAAAAGTATTTTCATTTTCTCGACAGGAGAAAAAACTATTTCATATGATAACAAGTAAGGAACTTGGATTTTGATAGGGTTTAATAATTTTAGAAAAAAATCAAATATTTCAATAGGTGTTGTCGGAGTAAAAAGAGGATATGGTGTTACTCATTTATGTCTAACATTTGCGAATTATCTTAAATCTAGAGAAGGGTTTGATGTGTTATATATCAAGCTTGGAGGTAGATTTGAAGTGATGGAGCTCGTAGATAAAAAGCAGATTACAATTGGAAATACTGCTGGCTATCGATATAAGGGCGTAAATTATATTTTTGCAAAGGACAAAGATGAGACGATACAGATTATGAATTCCTTTAAGGGAGCTATAGTTGTAGATATCGATATACTTGATGAGAACACAAAAAAAGTATTTGATTTTTGTAAGAAAAAGTACGTAATTGGTTCACTTCAACCATGGTGCTCAAGAGAATACATAAAGTTTATTTCAGATAATTTAATAATTGAATATGACATGAAACAAATTGTGTTCCTCAGCAAAGGACAATTTAAGTTGGAAAGTAGAAAGATGTTCGAATTATATGGTTGTGTGGCAAAGAAGTACCCGTTTCTTGAGAATCCATTTAATATCCAAGAAAAAGATTTCAATATAATTAATAATTTATTATGGCTGCAGAAAGGAGAATGGGATAAGCTGGTATTGTCAAAACACCCAGCGTATATAAGGTAATTAAATATTCAAAATAAAGGAATAGTTTTTGCTATTCCTTTTTTTCTTTGTTATACTTTTGAGATGTGTAGTAGAAGGGAGAATCTATGAACAAAAGAAGGTATAGGCGAAGACGTAGAGGAATTCCGAGAGGATATGTATATATTGCAGCTTTTTTGGTGGCTATTACTATATTAATAGGAGTGATTATTGGTATAGTACGATATACTCCGACGAAAGAGCATTTGAGTTTGTCTGAGTATTATTCTTTGACTGGTACAAATCAGGCAGCTGTGATGTTTGAAGACCAAATTATGGAGGTCCCAGAGGATTTGGGTCATGCATATGCTCTGACAGAAGGAAAAAATGTATATTTAGAAATCGGTTTTGTAAAAGAGTATTTGGATGATGGATATGTTTATGATGATTCAGAGGTGACACTTCGTTATGCAACTGATTCACAAATATATACGACAGTCCTAGGCTCTACTGATTATACAATTGATAAGAGTAATGAAAAGCTTGATATTAATACTATGGTAGCACAGGATGATACAGTTTATGTTGCAGTAGATTATTTGAAGCTGCTTACAGATTTTGAATGTACGTATTATGCAAGTCCTTCTCGAGTATTAATTGAAAGAGCAGGTTATGAGAAGGAAGTATCTTCGGCAAAGTCAAATACACAAATCAGGAAGCTGAATGGTCCAAAGAGTCCAATTCTTGAGGATGTTGAAAAAGGAGAAAAGATAACTGAAATTCGTGATACTGGTAAATGGAGCTTTGTTGTTTCTGAAAAAGGTGTAATGGGTTATATGAGAAACAATAAGCTTTCAAAATCTGAAAAGGTTACAGTAAGTAAGAAATTGCCAGAGCGAAATTATAATCATATCAAATTTGGTTCTGATATTTGTATGGGCTGGCAACAGGTGACAAATCAGGTTGCAAATCAAAGTATTGCTGATGTATTGGCAAAGTCAGGTAATATAAATGTTATTTCACCAACATGGTTTTATTTGAATAATAATAGTGGTGGAATAGTATCATTGGCAAATAGTGCGTATGTTGATTGCTGTCATCAGAATAATGTTCAGGTATGGGCACTTGTTAGTAATTTTGAAGATGATTCGGTCGATACTGAAAAGGTGTTGAATTCTACAACTGCAAGAGATAATTTAGTAAATAACTTGATTGTTCAAGCAATAAAGTTTGGTTTTGATGGAATAAATGTAGATTTTGAAGAGCTGCCTGGTGCAGCAGCAGATGGATATATTCAATTTATAAAAGAATTATCAATCAAATGCGAGAATAATGATATTATTTTATCAGTAGATAATTATGTTCCAGATGATTCAAACGCATGCTATAACCGAAAAGAACAGGCAAAGTATGCAGACTATGTGATAATAATGGGATATGATGAGCATTATGCGGGTAGCGAAGAAGCAGGTTCTGTTGCATCCTATGGATGGGTAAAACAGGGTATTGAAAATACATTAAATGATGTGCCTTCTGACCAGGTGGTTTTAGGAATGCCTTTTTATGGTAGGGCCTGGGAAGTAAAAGATGGAAAGGTAGTATCAAGTTCAATTTTATCTATTGCAAGTACAAATAAGTTTTTATCAAGTCATTCAATGTCAGCTTCATGGGATGATGAGATAAAGCAGAAATATGCTGAGTCTGTTCAAGGGGATACTACGACAAAGGTTTGGGCAGAAGATGCAGTTTCTATTGAGGAAAAATTAAAGCTTTTGAAAAGTGAAAATCTAGCTGGTGGAGCATTTTGGAAATTAGGCCTTGAAAATTCTGATATCTGGAATGTTGTTGTAAAATATTTATAGAAAATTTTGTGAAATCGCCTATTTTGGGCGATTTCATTTTTTTATAAAGATTGTGTTATCTTGGAAAAGTGATATAATTTTGAGTATGATTACGAAAGTTATGGACGTTTCTGAAACACCTATAAAAAAGGAGTTTATTGAAGAAGCGGCAAAGATATTAAAACAAGGAGGCTTGGTGGCTTTTCCGACTGAAACAGTATATGGTTTGGGTGGAGCTGCAACAGATAAAGAGGCCTCGAAAAAGATTTATTCTGCAAAGGGAAGACCTTCTGATAATCCTTTGATTGTTCATATAGCAGAGTTTTCTCAGTTAGAGCAGATAGCATCTGATTTACCACAGAATGCGAAGAAGCTGGCAGATGCTTTTTGGCCTGGTCCACTTACTATGGTAGTTAAAAAAAATGAAGTAATACCATATGAGACGACAGGTGGTCTTGATACAGTAGCTGTTAGGATGCCATCGCATCCAGTTGCTCTTGAGCTTATCAAGCAAAGTGGATGTATGATAGCAGCACCTAGTGCGAATACATCAGGTCGACCTAGTCCTACAAAGGCTTCACATGTATATGAGGATTTGTCTGGTAAAATCGAAGCGATTCTAGATGGTGGCGAGGTTGACATAGGCTTGGAGTCAACAATTGTTGATTTAACCGAGGATGTTGTCACAATTCTTCGTCCTGGTTTTATAAATAAGGCAATGCTTGAGGCGGTGGTCGGCGAGGTCACTATTGATCCAGGTATTGTTTTTAATGATAAAGGTACCACTTCAGGAGCTAAGCCAAAGGCACCTGGAATGAGATATAAGCATTACGCACCAAAGGGTGACCTTACGATTGTGTCTGGCACAGAAGAGGCTGTGATATCAGCGATAAATTCTTTTGCAAAGGAAGCAATTACACAAGGTAAAAAGGTTGGTGTGATAGCGACAGATGATACTAAGGACAAGTATTTACTTGGGGATGTGCTTGTAATTGGTAATCGAGCTGATGAAAAGACAATAGCGCATAATCTTTATGATATCTTAAGACAGTTTGATGAATTAGATGTTGATGTGATTTATTCAGAGAGCTTTGCGACAGAAAAGATTGGGCAGGCAATAATGAATAGATTGCTTAAGGCTGCAGGACAAAAGACTATCGAAGTATAAACATGAGGATTTAGGGATGAATAATATTAAAAAAGTAGTGTTTGTTGCCGGAAGTGGAACGACTAGAGCGCCGCTTGCAATGGCGATATTTAATAACACACAAAAGAAAGTTGATATAATTGCTGAAGCCAGAGGACTTGTGGTGAATTTTCCTGAGCCACTCAATCAGAAGGCGGAGGCTGTTATGATAAGTAATGGTCTTGAATTAAAAGACTATTCGACAGTTAAGCTGTCAGAAGAAGATTTTTCCGAAGATACGATGATAATCGTTATGGAAAAAGTTCAGCGTCAAAGAATTCTCGCGGATTTTGAAAACGCTACAGAGGAGAACACAAAGGTATTGAATGAGCTTGTAGGGGACGAGCTTGAGGTGGTAGATCCATATGGTGGTCCAATCCAGACATACGGTTTGTGTTATGAGGTATTGAAGGTTTCTATAGAGAAGCTTATACGAATTTTTGAGGCATAGTATAAATGACATTGGAGGGAAGACCATGAGTGATAAGAGACTTGATTATATTAGCTGGGATGAATACTTTATGGGCGTTGCATTTCTATCGGGTATGAGATCTAAGGACCCGAACACCCAGGTTGGGGCATGTATTGTTAGCCAGGATAACAAAATTTTATCTATGGGCTACAATGGATTTCCTAATGGTTGTTCTGATGATGAGTTTCCATGGGCAAGAGTTGGAGACCCACTTGAGAACAAGTATTTCTATACTACACATAGTGAGCTCAATGCTATCTTGAATTATCGAGGTGGAAGTCTTGAGGGCGCTAAGTTGTATGTATCGCTTTTTCCATGTAATGAATGTGCTAAAGCTATTATTCAGTCAGGCATCAAAACTGTTGTTTATGATTGTGACAAGTATAAGGACACACCTTCTGTTATTGCATCAAAGAGAATGTTAAAGTCAGCCGGAGTGGAGTTTTATCAGTATGAACATACTAACAGGCAGCTTAACATCACATTATAGGAGAACACTTGAAGGATAAAAAGAAAAAACGAGAAGTTCAAAACGCATTGGTTCAAGTGCTACAGTTTAGCATAAATATTATGGTGCCGATTGCTGTATGTATTTTTGTTAGCTATCTGGTGGCTCAAAAGACTGGTAATCGAAATATAATTATTGTTGGAATTCTTGTTGGAATAGTAGCTGGTGTAAATGGTGCTTATAACCAGATAAAGCATTTTTTAAAAAAAGAAGAATCCCCTGGGCAAAGGGCTAGAAGATTAGAGGAAGAGAACCAGGATGATAAATTGGATTAAGAGACTTAACGAGGCTTTGCTTGGCCTTGTTTTAGGTATTTTAATATATGGGGTATTAGTAGAGCTTATCGGTGTATGGTTTGTTCAGGACAAGTTAAGTTACACGATAGGTCTTGCTGCAGGAATCGCATGTGCTGTAGGGATGGCGATTCACATTGCAATGGTAATCGAGGAATCATGTCGTATTGGAGAAGGACATAGAAAATGGTTATCATTTAAATCAGTTTTGAGGTACTTAATTGTGTGTGCAGTCCTCATGCTGGTGGTGGGCTTTAAGCTGGGAAATATGTTCACAGCGCTCATCGGAATCTTAGGGCTCAAGGTTAGTGCTTATGCACAGCCTTTGCTAAATAGGTTTATTTTTAAAAATTCCCAAGGAGGAGAGAACATTCAAAATCAAGAAAATTAAATAATTGTAAGGAGGTGAGAAAGTAGAATGACGAAACTTTATTTGGCATCAGATACAGTTGATATGATTAAAGGTCTATTTTCATACGAGATTTTTGGTCAAACAGTTTGGATTACAACATCCCATGTCTGTATATTGATTGTAATCTTGAGTTTAATTATTTTTTCTATCATTGCGAATAGAAAAATAGCACATGCCACTGAAGTTCCTGATACCTTCCAGAATATCATTGAATTGATAGTGTCGTTTCTTGATGGCATCGTGGAAGGAAGTATGGGTAAACACGCAACGGTGTTTGCAAACTGGGTTTGTACTATTTTTTGCTTTATTTTAGTATCGAACCTATCCGGCTTGGTTGGTCTAAGACCACCTACTGCTGATTATGGCACGACATTAGCGTTAGCCTTGATTACATTTGTATGTATACACGTAGTTAAGGTAAGACATCAAAGCGCAAAGGATATTTGGATAGACAAGTGCTCTCCATTACCACCTTGGTTGCCACTTTGGATGCCGATAAACATTATTTCAGATATAGCGGTACCAATTTCTATGTCATTACGTTTGTTTGCTAATGTTTTATCAGGAACAATTATTATGGGTCTAGTATATGGTCTGCTTGGTAAATTTGCTTTTATTTGGCCAGCAGCATTGCATGTATACTTTGATATGTTTTCAGGAGCAATTCAGACCTACGTATTCTGTATGTTAACAATGACATACATCACTTCATCTTATGGGGATGCAGAATAATTCATTTTTAGGAGGAATCATTTTATGAACATTTCAGGATCAGATTTAATTAAGGCTTGTTCAGCTATCGGTGCTGGTTTAGCTGTTATCGCAGGTATTGGACCTGGTATTGGACAAGGTATTGCAGCAGGTTATGGTGCATCTGCAGTTGGTCGTAACCCAGGAGCAAAGAGTGACATCATGTCAACAATGTTACTTGGTCAGGCCGTTGCTGAGACAACAGGTCTTTACGGCTTAGTTATCGCCCTTTTGTTACTCTTCGTTCAGCCACTTGTATAAGAGTAGCAAATTACTTTCTAAAGAAAGGAGGGGCCAAAGTTGGAAAGACTGTTTGATTTGGATTTTCAGCTTCTACATGATGCAGCACTTTTAGCTGTAGCTGTATTTTTTCTTTTCTTAATTATGTCAAACTTACTCTTTAATCCAGCGAGAAAGTTTTTAAATGACAGAAAAGAAGGCATTGCAAAAAATATTGCTGATGCAAACGCTGATAAAGAGGAGGCTGCAAAGCTTAAGTCAGAATATGAAGAAAAGTTAAAGGCAGTAAATAAAGAAGCTGAGGCAATACTCAGTGAAGCAAGACAGAAAGCCTTAAATAATGAAACCAAGATAATCAGTGATGCCAAAGCAGAAGCTGCTGCTATCATTGCAAGAGCAAATGAGGAAGCAGAGCTTGAGAAGAAGAAGGTAGCCGATGAAGTAAAGCAGGAGATGATTTCACTTGCAGCAGTTATGGCACAGAAGGTCGTAGCAGCAAACATCGATACAACTATTCAGAATACTTTGGTTGAGCAGACACTTAAGGAAATGGGTGATGCTACATGGCTAAATTAGTTTCAAATGTGTACGGAGATGCATTGTTTGAGTTAGCTGTGGAAGCTGATAAATTAGATGCTTTCTTAGAGGAAGCAAAGGTGGTCTTGCAGGTAATCAGAGAAAACACAGGTTTTTCTCAGATAATGAATCATCCAAAAATTAGTAAAGAAGAAAAGCTTGAGGTCATCGAAACTGTTTTTAAGAATAAAGTTAGTGATGAGTTGGTTGGGCTTATTAGAATGATTGTAGAAAAAGGTCATTCTAAAGAAATCGAAGAGGTTCTTGAGTACTTTATAGATAAAACTTTTGAACAAAAAAAGATTGGTAAAGCCAAGGTTGTTACTGCTTTTGAGCTTAGCGATAAACAAAAAGATGATATCGAAAAGCGTTTATTAGAAACTACAAATTATGTTTCATTTGTAATGGAATATGATGTAGATCCCGAAATAATCGGGGGTATGGTAATTCGAATCAGAGATAGAGTTGTAGACAGCTCGATTAAAAGTAAAATTAATAAACTTAAGTCAGAATTATCAAATATTCAGTTAAAGGTAGGTGAATGCGCTCCATGAATTTAAAACCAGAAGAGATAAGCTCGGTTATCAAAGAGCAAATGAAAAGATATGCAGCGCAGCTTGACGTTTCTGATGTAGGAACTGTTATTCAGGTTGCCGACGGTATTGCGCGTATTCACGGATTAAATAACGCTATGCAGGGCGAGCTCTTAGAGTTCCCTGGTGAAGTATACGGCATGGTTATGAACCTTGAGGAAGACAACGTAGGTTGTGTACTTTTAGGTTCAAATAAGAACATCAACGAAGGCGATACAGTTAAGAAAACAGGTCGTGTTGTTGAGGTTCCAGTAGGCGATGCAATGCTTGGACGTGTTGTAAATGCTTTAGGTCAGCCAATTGATGGCAAGGGTCCTATTGAGTCAGACAAGTTCCGTCCAATCGAAAGAGTTGCTTCAGGTGTTATTTCTCGTAAATCCGTAGATACACCACTACAGACAGGTATCAAGGCTATTGATTCCATGATTCCTATCGGTAGAGGACAGCGTGAGTTAATCATTGGTGATAGACAGACAGGTAAGACTGCTATCGCAATTGATACAATTATTAACCAGAAGGGACAGGGCGTAAAATGTATTTACGTTGCTATTGGACAGAAGGCTTCAACTGTTGCTTCTTTAGTTAAGACATTAGAAGAATATGGTGCTATGGCTTGGACAACTGTAGTTGCTGCTACAGCTTCAGAGCTTGCTCCGCTTCAGTATATTGCTCCATATGCAGGATGTGCTATTGGAGAGGAATGGATGGAGAATGGAGAGGATGTTCTCATTATCTATGATGATTTGAGTAAGCATGCTACTGCATACCGTACACTCTCATTACTCCTTCGTCGTCCACCAGGACGTGAGGCATACCCAGGTGATGTATTCTATCTCCACTCAAGACTTCTTGAGCGTGCAGCTAGATTATCAGATAAGCTTGGCGGTGGTTCTCTTACTGCTCTTCCTATTATTGAGACACAGGCTGGTGATGTATCTGCATACATCCCTACAAACGTTATCTCAATTACAGATGGACAGATTTATCTTGAGACAGAAGCTTTTAACGCAGGTTTCAGACCAGCCGTAAATGCAGGTCTTTCAGTTTCCCGTGTAGGTGGTTCTGCTCAGATTAAGGCTATGAAGAAAATTGCAGCTCCTATCCGTGTAGAGTTAGCACAGTACAGAGAGCTTGCAGCTTTTGCACAGTTTGGTTCAGAGCTTGATGCTGATACGGCTGAAAAGCTTGCTCAAGGTGAGAGAATCAAAGAGATGCTTAAGCAGCCACAGTACGAGCCAATGGCTGTTGAATATCAGATTATGATTATTTACGCAGCTACAAAGAAATACTTACTCGACATCCCAACTGAGGATGTACTTGTATTCCAGAAAGCACTTTTCGATTTAGTTGATACTAAGTACCCTGAGATTCCAGAGTCAATTCGTACAACAAAGGTTATCGAAGACGAAATTGAGAAGAAGTTGATTTCAGCTATTGAGGAGTGTAAAAAGAGCTACAAGTAGAGGAGGGATCTGTTATGGCTTCAATGAGAGACATAAAGAGAAGAAAACAGAGTGTATCAAGCACTCAGCAGATCACTAAAGCCATGAAACTTGTATCTACTGTAAAGCTTCAAAAGGCTAGAACAAAGGCTGAAAACACAACACCTTATTTTAATGCAATGTATAAAACAGTATGCTCAATGCTTTCAAAGGTCGGTGCAGTTGAAAATAAATATCTTGCCAATAATGGTTCAACAAAAAAAGGTATTATTTTGATTACATCAAATCGTGGACTTGCGGGCGGCTACAACTCGAACGTTGTTAAGCTAATCACAGGTTCTGATATGAAGCCTGAGGATTGTAAAATTTTTGCAATTGGACTTAAGGGTGTTGAAGCACTTTCATCAAAGGGTTATGAGATTGTAAAGGATTATTCTCCTGTAATGGAGGCTCCTCAATACTCAGATGCAATGATGATTTGTTCAGATGTACTTGAAGCATATGCAAATGGAGAAATCGGTGAGATTTATCTTGCATATACACACTTCAAAAATACAGTTAGTCAGATTCCAAAGCTTATGCGTTTACTTCCAGTTGTTGTAGACGAGGAAGAGATTAAAAATGAGGCTTCAACTTCAGAGGCATTAATGAATTTTGAGCCAAACGAAGAGGAAGCACTTGACTTGATTATTCCAAAGTATGTAACAAGTCTTGTATTTGGCGGACTTACAGAAGCGCTTGCTTCTGAAAACGGTGCCAGAATGCAGGCAATGGATAACGCAACAAATAATGCTGAGGATATTATTAGTGATCTATCATTAAAGTATAACCGTGCGCGTCAGGGATCAATTACTCAGGAATTAACTGAGATTATCGCTGGTGCAGAGGCACTTTCATAAGTGTCAAAACATTAAACAAGGAGTGAAATAAATGGCAAATTCTAATATTGGTAAAATCACTCAGATTATCGGTGCCGTACTCGATGTAAAGTTTGCCCAGGGGCAGCTTCCAGAAATCAATGATGCTCTTGAGGTAACAAGAACAAATGGTGAAAAACTGGTTGTCGAGGTAGCACAGCATCTTGGTGATGATACAGTTCGTTGTATTGCCATGGGTCCTACAGATGGATTAGTAAGAGGAATGGATGTAGTAGCTACAGGCGCTCCAATTACTGTTCCAGTTGGTGAAGCAACTTTAGGACGTATCTTCAATGTATTGGGTGACCCTATCGATGAGCAGCCTGCACCTGATTGTGTAGAAAAAATGCCAATTCATCGACCAGCCCCAGCATATGAGGAGCAGGCAACTTCAACAGAAATGCTTGAGACAGGTATCAAGGTTGTCGATTTACTTTGCCCATATCAAAAGGGTGGAAAAATCGGTCTTTTCGGTGGTGCCGGTGTAGGTAAAACAGTTCTTATTCAGGAGCTTATTCATAACATTGCTACTGAGCACGGTGGATATTCAGTATTCACAGGTGTAGGTGAGCGTACCCGTGAGGGTAATGACCTTTACTATGAAATGAAGGAGTCTGGTGTTATTGACAAGACTTGCATGGTTTTCGGTCAGATGAACGAGCCACCTGGAGCAAGAATGAGAGTAGGTCTTACAGGACTTACTATGGCTGAGTATTTTAGAGATAAGGGTGGAAAGGATGTACTTCTTTTCATCGATAATATCTTCCGTTTTACTCAGGCTGGTTCAGAGGTATCGGCTCTCTTAGGTCGTATGCCTTCTGCCGTTGGTTATCAGCCAACACTTCAGACTGAGATGGGTGCTTTGCAGGAGCGTATTACTTCTACAAAGAATGGTTCTATTACATCAGTTCAGGCTGTTTACGTGCCTGCCGATGACTTAACTGACCCAGCTCCAGCTACAACATTCGCACACTTGGATGCTACTACAGTTCTTGAGCGTTCAATCGCTGAGCTTGGTATTTATCCTGCTGTTGATCCACTTGGTTCTACATCAAGAATTCTTGATCCTAGAATCGTAGGTAAGGAGCATTTCGAGGTTGCTCGTGGTGTTCAGGAGATTCTTCAGAAGTACAAGGAATTACAGGATATCATTGCTATTCTTGGTATGGACGAATTATCAGAAGAGGACAAGCTTGTTGTATCCCGTGCAAGAAAGGTTCAGAGATTCTTATCTCAGCCATTCTTCGTTGCTGGACAGTTTACAGGTCTTGAAGGAAAATACGTACCAATCGCTGAGACAGTACGTGGTTTCAAAGAAATTCTTGAAGGAAAATGTGATGAGATTCCAGAAGGTCATTTCCTCAATGCAGGCTCAATTGATGAGGTTAGAGCTCGTGTAGACGCAAAGTAGGAGGTGGCTTATGGCAGACAACACCTTTAAGATATCAATAATTACACCTGAAAGAACCTTTTATGAGTGTGAAGCTTCAATGATTGAATTCACAACAACAGAGGGACAGATTGGTGTTTACCCAGGTCATATTCCACTTACAACAGTAATTGCGCCAGGTATATGTACAATTACTGAGGCTGAGGGAAAAAAGACTGCCGCTGTTCATTCAGGCTTAGCAGAAATTTTACCTGATAAGGTAACTTTGCTTGCTGAAATTGCTGAGTGGCCAGATGAAATTGATTTAGACAGAGCTCGTCGAGCAGAAGATAGGGCTAGAGAAAGACTTGCCAGAAAGGATGAAGATATCGATGTCTTAAGAGCAGAGATTGCTTTGAAGAAGGCGATGGTTCGTCAGGATATATTGGCATAGTGGAGGAGAATTTATGGACGCTGCGACAAAAAGAGAAATTGATGATTTGCAAACAAGTATTGCGAGATTTGAAGCTGAGGAGGAGCAATTACAAAAGGAATTGCAAAGAGTACGTCAGTTTAAGAATCAAGCTATGGAAAAACTGAGACAACTATCGGATGATGAGGAGTATCAGCAGGATATGCTGTCATTGGTTTATGAGCAGCGACGTAAAAAGTAGTATAGTAGAGTCAGGTATTTTGCCTGACTCTAGTTTTTTTATATAAAAAATTTGAGATGATTTTGTGCGAAACAGATAATGAAACTGTTAAGTAATGAAAAAAATATGAAATAATTGTGAGATATAACACAAGTGTAAAAAAATATTTTATTATAGTCTTATGAAAATTTATAAGGAGGTTTGGGCAATGAAAAAGAAAACCATAAGGATGATGCAGGCACTTGTATTAATTGGACTTATTCCAACAATATTAGCCTCCTTAGTAGTGGCTATAGCTGGCTGCACATCAATGAAAAGCGCACTTGAAAAAGAGACTTTACACGAGCTGGAGGTCGCAGCTATAGGTCTTCGTGATTATTATGAAGGTAACATGGATGCAGCTTTGAGTAATGATCCAAACAAAGACCATACTTATGTAGACAGCTTGAAGGAAGTTGATTTGGAATTAACACTTTTTGCTGGAGATACAAGATATCTCACTTCACTTACGAAAGCAGATAATCCTTCAGAGCGAAACGAAGGTTCACAGGCAGCAGCAGAGATTTGGGCTGAGGTTCAGAAGGGTAATAGCTATTCTTCAAAGGGTGTAGATATCGGTGGTAAAAAGTATATGGTATGCTATTTGCCAATTAAGGATGAGTCTGGAACTGTTGTTGGTATGGCATTTTCAGGAAAGACTGAAGCTAACCAGAGGGCTGAGCTTATGAAAGCTTATATTGTCCTTATTATTGCAGCAATAGTTATTGTATGTATTGCAGGCGTTCTTATCGTTCTTGTTTCAAGAAAGATTAAAGAATCTCTTATGATTATTGATAGAAACCTTCAATTACTTTCAGAAGGTCAGTTAACTCCTTGGAAAACAGCCAAGAGTAGTATCACAGAAATTCATTCAATCATTCAGTCAAGATTAAAGCTTTCAAATGCTTTACAGACAATTGTAAGACAGGTTCAGGATTCAGCTAAGGATCTTGTTGATGCAGGACATGAGTTACAGACAGTTGCAAATAATACATCAGAAAATGCTGATGGTATTTCAAAAGCTGTTGAGGATATGGCTCGTGGTGCTGTTACAATGGCAACTGATATTGAAGATGCAAATGTTAAGGTTACAGACATGGGAGATAAAATCAGCGAGATTGCTGGTGGTATCTCAGAGCTTGATACAGTAGCTGGTGATATGGATTCAGCAGGAAAGACAGCACTTAGCATTATTAAGGCACTTGATGAATCAAATACAAAGACAGCAGAGGCAATTGCTGTTGTAGCTGAAAATGTAGCAGCAACAGATAAGTCTGTATCTGATATTTCAGCAGCCGTTGAACTTATTACTGCAATCGCGAGTCAGACAAATTTACTTTCTCTCAATGCTTCAATTGAAGCTGCAAGAGCAGGTGAGGCAGGTAGAGGTTTCGCGGTAGTTGCAGATGAGATTTCAAATCTTGCTGATCAGTCAAATGAGTCAGGTCGTAAGATTGAAGAGATTCTGGCAAATCTTGTTACAGATTCAAAGAATTCTATTGCTAAGATGGAGGAGGTTAAGGCACTCTTACAGGAGCAGTCTGATAACCTTAGTGCAACAGAAAAAGAATTTGAAAATGTTACAACAGGTATTCAGAATACACGTAGTAGCAGTAATGCTGTTGATGGACAGGCTAAGCTTTGTGACCAGTCACGTACAGGTGTAATTGATATTATTACAAGCTTAAATGATATTTCACAGGCAAATGCAGCAAGCACACAACAGACAACTGCTTCAATGGAAGAACTTAATGCAAACATAAATATGGTTGCAAAGCAGGCTCAGCAGGTTAATAGTCAGGCTGTAGCACTTGAAGAAGCAATGAAGTTCTTCAAATTCTAAATCTCCTTTTTAAAAATATTAAAGGAACTCGAGTTTTTTCGAGTTCCTTTTTTAGAAAAAAATTAGTAGCGTTTGATTGTGTCGTTCTCATCAGTTGTAGATTTGTCGATAGAACGTATGATGACATCGTATGAGTAGTCAGCATTTACAACAACAGTAGCTGTATCTCCTACGTGTTTTCCTTTGATGGCAATTCCAAGAGGTGATTCAATACTGATTAGACCTTTTAGAGAGTTTCCTCTGATTGAGGTAACGAGCTTGTAGGTTTCTTCGCAATCATCCTCTGGAATGTAGATAGTAACGGTGTTGTTAATACCGACCTCATCATCATTGCTGGAATCATCAATAACTTCAGCGAATCGCAGCATTTTTTCAAGATAGCGGATACGGCTGTCGTTCATATTTTTAGCACGCTTTGCTTCGTGGTATTCAAAGTTTTCTGATAAATCGCCCTGTGCCCTTGTCTCTTTTACTTCTTCGAGAAGCTTCGGTCTGATAACAAGCTTTCGTTCATCTATTTCGGCTTGAATTTTTTCAATATCGCCTTTGGTTAGTCGTTCTCCCATAAAAACCTCCAAATAAAATAAAACTATATCTATACTAGCAAAAATTAAGATTTTAGGTCAAGGTGCTTCCTTGATAAATGCAAAAACATAAGATAAAATTAATTATGTATAAGTATGTAAAAAGGAAGTAGTTATGAAAAAGTTATTTGCACAGATAATCAAGTTTGGTTTAGTTGGATTTATTTGTTTTATTATTGATTGGCTTGTTGGATTAATTGTAAGTAATATAATGCTTTTTATTATTCCAAATATGGCCGAGACGACAGTTGCAGTTATTGCTTCAGCACTTGGATTTGCTGTTTCTGTAGTTGTAAATTATATCTTAAGCTTCAAGTTCGTTTTTCAGAGAAAAGAGAATTTGAGCAGGAAAAAAGAATTTGTTGCTTTTATGATATTAAGTATCATTGGACTTGGCTTAAATTCACTTTTAATTGGTGTATGGATGAATACATTATATAAGAATATTCATTTCTTTAATCAGTTTGGATATAACCTAAATTATACTGGGGCAAAGGTTTTTGCTACAGTTGTTGTAATGGTTTACAATTTTATTACCAGAAAGATTTTTCTCGAAGAGAAAGTAGAGGAGTCAGAGAATTAGATGGCAGTTTTAAGTGCATTACAGCCTGAAAAGGTTTTCTATTATTTTGAAGAGATTTGTAAGATACCACATCCTAGTTATCATGAAAAAGAGATTAGTGATTATTTGGTAGGCTTTGCAAAGGAACATAATTTGCAATGGTTTCAGGATGAGCTTTTTAATGTGATTATGATTAAGCCTGCGTCACAGGGATATGAGGATGTGCCTGGTATTGTGATTCAGGGGCATATGGATATGGTGGCAGAAAAAGATTCTGACTGCACAAAGGATATGCTAAAAGAGGGTCTTGATATCAAAATCGAAGAAGGTTTTGTTACAGCAGAAAAGACAACACTTGGCGCAGATGATGGCATAGCTGTTGCAATGGCACTTGCTCTGCTTTCTGATGATACCTTGAAGCATCCACGACTTGAATTTATTTGTACTGTTTCAGAAGAAGTTGGAATGGATGGTGCAGCAGGAATTGATTTGTCAATGATTACAGGGCGAAGGCTTATTAATCTGGATTCAGAGGAAGAAGGAAAGTTTATTGTAGGTTGTGCAGGTGGTGTAACAACAAAGCTTAGATACAATTGTTCACGTGAAGAGTTTAGTGGAACAGAGATTGAGATCAAAATTGCTGAATGTACAGGTGGTCATTCGGGTGAAGAAATTGATAAAGGAAGAGCAAATGCAGCTCATCTTATGAACCGAATTTTGACTGCAATTTTTAAAGAGACTGATATTAGAATTGCTGCATATGAAGGTGGAACAAAAGACAATGCGATTCCAAGAGCAGCGGTTGCAAAAATAATGGTTTCTGATGCCACTAGTATGGTAAAAGCTGTATTTGATAAAGAAGCTGCGGCAATAAAAACTGAATTTGCGATTACTGATCCAATGATGGAGATTTCTTTTAATAGTAAAGAAGGTATTGTAGGAAATGTAGTACAAGCTAAGGATTCAAGAAAAATAATCCAGATGATGAATTGTATCCCAAATGGTGTGCAGACGATGAGTCAGGATATAAAAGGCCTTGTAGAGACATCGTTGAATCTTGGTATTATGGGTTTGTCTGAGAATACTTTTTCAATAAGTGTTTTGATGCGAAGCTCTGTTGATAGTGCAAAAGCAGCATTAGTAAGAAAGCTTGAAATTATCGCTGAGATATTTGATGCAGAGTTTGAGGTACATGGGGTATATCCTGCCTGGGAATTTATACGAAATTCAGAATTTAGAGAAAATTTGATTCAAGTTTATAAGAATAAATTTGGTAAGGAACCAATTGTTGAGACAATGCATGCTGGGGTTGAGTGTGGTCTTTTGGTTTCTAAATTACCAGGGCTGGAAGTTGTTTCTATAGGTCCAGATATTTTAGACATACATACGCCAAGTGAGAGATTATCGATAGAATCTACAGCGCGTGTTTATGAATATGTAAGAAGTGTAATTGAGGAAAAATAATTAATAGGAGGAGTAGATAGTATGCTAAGAATCGGAATGCTTACAAGTGGTGGTGACTGCCAGGCTCTTAATGCAGCAATGAGGGGTGTTGTAAAGGGATTAAGTCACAATGTAGAGGATTTGGAGGTTTATGGCTTTTTTAATGGCTATAAGGGATTAATCTATGGTGACTATCGACTTTTAACAAGTTCAGATTTTTCTGGTATTTTGACACGAGGCGGAACAATTTTGGGTTCATCTCGTCAGCCATTCAAATTGATGCGTGAGCCAGATGAAAATGGTCTCGATAAGGTTGAGGCAATGAAGTCAAATTACTACAAGCTCAATTTAAATTGTCTTGTTATCTTAGGTGGAAACGGAACGCAGAAAACAGCAAATCTTCTCAGGGAAGAAGGTTTAAATATAATCCATCTTCCAAAGACAATTGATAATGATATCTATGGAACAGACGTAACCTTTGGTTTCCAGAGTGCTATTGATATTGCATGTGATGCGATTGACTGTATTCATACAACTGCTTCATCACATAGTCGAGTTTTTATTGTAGAGGTTATGGGTCATAAGGTTGGATGGCTTACACTTTACGCAGGTATTGCTTCTGGTGCTGATATTATTTTGCTTCCAGAGATTCCTTATGATATCGACAAAATCGTAGATGCTATCAACAAACGTAAAGAAGAGGGCAAGGGCTTTACAATTCTTGCAGTTGCCGAGGGTGCAATTTCTAAAGAGGATGCAAAGCTTAGCAAAAAGGATTACAAGAAAAAGCTTGAAAATAGAAAGTATCCTTCTGTATCATATGAAATTGCAGAAAAGATTACAAAGCTTACAGGCTCTGAGGCAAGAGTTACAGTTCCAGGCCATATGCAGCGTGGTGGTAGTCCAGATCCATATGATAGAGTACTTTGTACACAGCTTGGCTCAGCAGCAGCACAGGCAATTCTTGATAAAGATTACGGCAATATGATTGCTATGAAAAATGGAAAAACAAAGCGAGTTCCTCTTGAGGAGGTAGCAGGAAAGCTCAAGGTTGTTGAGCCAGACTGCCAGATGATACAAGAAGCAAAACGAATTGGAATCAGCTTTGGTGATTAAGGGAGATAGTTAACATGTCTTATATGGCATTATACAGAAAGTTCAGACCGCAGAATTTTGATGATGTAAAAGGTCAGGACCATATCGTAAAAACTTTACAGAATCAGGTAAAAAATGACAGGATAGGACATGCTTATCTTTTTACAGGCACACGTGGAACTGGTAAGACTACGATTGCTAAGATTCTTGCAAGAACAATAAATTGTGAGAATCCAAAAGACGGTAGTCCATGTATGGAGTGTGCAGCGTGCAAGGCAATATCTGCTGGAAACAGTATGAATGTAATCGAGATGGATGCTGCTTCGAACAATGGTGTCGACAGTATCCGTCAGATTATAGAGGAGGTGGCGTATCCTCCAACAGAAGGAAAATATAAGGTTTATATCATCGACGAGGTACATATGCTCTCGGTAGGTGCTTTCAATGCACTGTTAAAAACCTTAGAGGAGCCACCAAGCTATGTTGTATTTATTCTTGCGACGACAGAGGTTCATAAAATACCTATTACAATTATGTCTCGTTGCCAGCGATATGATTTTCATAGAATATCGATTGATACTATAGCTGGGCGAATGACAGAGCTGATGTCTGCCGAAGGAATTGAAGTAGAGGAAAAAGCAATACGTTATGTCGCAAAAGCAGCAGATGGTTCTATGCGTGACGGATTGAGTTTGCTTGATCAATGTATAGCATTTTACATGGGACAGAAGCTTACCTATGACAATGTATTAAAGGTATTAGGCGCGATTGATACAGAAGTTTTTTCTAGATTACTTCGAAATATTATTGATGGAAAGATTACTGATGCAATTTCGTTGTTAGAAGAGATTGTGGTTCAGGGTCGAGATTTGAATCAATTTGTTGTAGATTTTACATGGTACTTGAGAAATCTTTTGTTGCTACAGACATCAGAGGATATGGAGGATGTACTTGAGATGTCATCTGAGAATCTTGCTCTTTTAAAGGAAGAGGCAAAGATGGTTGATGCGGAGGTCTTGATGCGATATATTCAAGTATTGTCAGAGCTATCAAATGATATCAAGTACGCCAGTCAAAAAAGAGTGTTGATAGAGATTGCATTGATAAAGCTTTGTAAGCCACAGATGCAGTCAGATGTTACTTCAATTGTAAATAGAATTGATAATCTTGAGAAAATGATGGAAGATGGTATTCCGATGCAGATGGTTTCTCCCTCGGTAGCGGCTACAGGAGCGACGCCTGTGACACCGATTGAAAAAGAACCATTGCCAGATGCCATGCCAGAAGAAATCGAAGATATGTCCAGAAACTGGGACAGGATTTTAGGAAAGCTATCGCCTTATCTTAAGGCATATGTTAAAGAAGCAAATAACAGAACTGTTAATAATCAAAATCAGTTTGTTTTGATTTTTGATGTGCCAGAGGGTTCAGAGAGTATGGCAGGTGATTTTGCTTCCAGCGCACAAAGTATAGCGGAAATTGAACAGGTAATAGAAGAGCAAATCGGAAAGCATGTAAATGTTAAAGTGGATATTAACAGAACAGGTGTAAATTCTGCTAAGAAATATACAGATGTAATTGATTATTTTGCCAACAAAGGTATAGATATACAAAATGAAAATAGTTAGGAGGAACTTATAAATGGGTAAAAGAGGTGGATTTCCAGGCGGCGGTGGAATGCCAGGTAATATGAATCAGTTGATGAAGCAGGCACAGAGAATGCAGCGTCAAATGGAAGAGGCACAGGCACAGCTTGAAGAGACAGAAATGACAGGTACAGCAGGTGGCGGTGTAGTCGAGGTTACTGTATCTGGTAAGAAGGAAATTACAAAAATTAAAATTAATCCAGAGGCAGTTGATCCAGAGGAT
Source organism: Pseudobutyrivibrio sp. (assembly GCA_045617805.1). Lineage (GTDB taxonomy): Bacteria > Bacillota > Clostridia > Lachnospirales > Lachnospiraceae > Pseudobutyrivibrio. Next base: position 20,460 of record JAZLJM010000053.1, on the reverse strand, counting down.
GTAGAAATGCTTGAGGATCTTATTATGGCAGCAGCCAATGAAGCTTTAAGAAAAGTAGATGAAGCAAGTGCTGCAAGCATGTCTAAGTTTTCAGGCGGATTAGGGTTTTAATAGTGGAATATTATAGCAAAGAAATCAGCAATTTAATTGCAGAGCTTTCTTCTTTGCCAAGTATTGGGCAGAAGTCGGCACAACGATTGGCGTTTCATATCCTTGGTATGGATGAAGCAAAGGTAGAGTCTCTTGCAGAGGCTCTTATTTGTGCACGAAAAAATGTTAGATATTGCAAGGAGTGTTTTACTTTGACGGACGAAGAGCTTTGTCCGATTTGTGCAAATCCAAAGCGAAATAAAAACACTATAATGGTTGTTGAGGATACAAGAGATTTAGCGGCATATGAAAAGACTGGCAAATTTGAAGGTGTTTATCATGTGCTTCATGGAGCGATATCTCCGATGGCGGGTATTGGTCCAAAGGATATAAAGCTTACTGAGTTGATGCAGCGTCTTCAGAAGAATGATGTTGAGGAAGTAATCATCGCAACAAATTCTTCGCTTGAAGGTGAAACTACAGCAGCATATATTAGTAAGCTGATTAAACCTACCGGAATCCGAGTAAGCAGAATAGCATCTGGTGTTCCTGTAGGCGGCGACCTAGAATATATTGACGAAGTCACTTTGCTTAGGGCCTTAGATGGTCGAGTGGAGTTGTAAAATAGAATAAAGCATGTTAATGGGATAGGAGAAAATCGTATGAAAAGATTTTTTTTAGCGATAAGTATTTTTGCTGTTTTATTAACAGGTTGTGGAAAGAATAATCTGTCACATGATACAAAAAAGCATATTGTAATTATTGATACAGATACTGCTTCAGATGATGTACTTGCATTAACAATGTTTGGAAAAGCATCTGATATCGAGATAAAGGGAATAACTGTTTCAGCAGGGAATGTTGACCTAGAGCAAGCAGCAAAAAATGCTCTTATGACAATGGAAGTTGCTGGGAGAAATGATGTACCAGTGTATTGTGGAGCGGAAGAATCAGTGGATGGTGTAGAAAAAGAGTGCTATAGCGTCTTCGGTTCAGATGGAATGGGTGATTGTGATTTGATTCATCCAACAGGAAAGCCTCAAAAAGAAGAAGCTGTTGATTTTATTCTTGATACAGTAAAGAATAATCCGGGTGAGATAGAAATAATTTCTCTTGGTCCTGTGACAAATATCGCTTTGGCAATAGAGAAGGACCCTGTCACAATGAGTAAGGTAAAGATGATTTGGTCTCTTGGAACTGCCGGGTTTGGTCATGGAAATGCAACTCCTGTTGCCGAGTTTAATGTATATGCAGATGCAAAGGCATATCAGATAATGTGTGAAGCAGATATTCCAGTTACAATTATCGGATTTGATATTTGTAATAAAGAAGATGTGAGATTTTATGAGGATGATATTAAAGCACTTGAAAAGAGCGGTGAGGCTGGTGCTTTTATTGTAAAATCTTTTGGAAAATTTATAAAATATAGAGAAGAAATTGTAAAATCCGATTATGCTATAATATGTGACCCTGTTCTTGCATCATCTGTAATTTGGGATAATTTTATTGTTTCATCGGAAGAATGTAGTGCATATGTTTGTACAGATGATACCCCTACATATGGACAAGTGGTTTTATATAAAAAAAATGGTGGATACGATAGTATGCCACAGATAGAGAATTATAATAAAACTGTAATTTCAGAAATAAATGATAAAGATTATATGAAAGCTGTTATTGAATTATTGAAATAGAAATTTATACTTAGATATTTAAAATTTGTAGAAAGCTGTCTGCTTGAGCAGGCAGTTTTTTTAGAATAATTAAAGAATTAAAGTTTCTTTCCGAAATATATTGTATATGGAGGGAAGGCTATGCAAGTAGATTCAATTAAAGTACAAGATTATATGAAAACGGATGAGGCAGCAGGCGTAGGTGTAGTTACTTCTGAAAATGCAGCAAAAAAAGCAGATAAAACAATGGCTTCAGGTGAGCCACTTCGTACAGTTTCTGTTGATAGTGCTTTTTATAATAAAACAGGTAAATTTGCGGATGAATTAAAAAAGGATTTGTCTGATGCAGAAGCTTTGGATGAAAATACAGTAAATCAAATCGAAAATATAAAGCATAGCTGGGATACAACTGCTACAAAGGAAGCAATGGAGGATGGCATTGACCCTCTTGATGCTGACACACAGACTCTTGTCACAGTCGTTGACGAGATAAAAATGAATATTGCAAAAGCTGGTGGAGACATTTCAAAGATGGGAGGTCTTTCTGATGCTGAGATAGAGGCTATGTCGGGTACAATTGCACAGGCGATGGCTATGGAGCAAGGGCTTGATGATACTCTTTCAAAAGAGGCACAGGCTTATCTTGTAAAAAATGATTTGATGCCAACTTTGTCAAATATCTACAATGCAACTTATTCTGCGCCAGAGAAAATTCAAGAGAATATTTCAGATGAGGATATTGTAAAGCTTCTTACTGATTTGGGGGATAAGCTGGATGAAATTATTTCTCAGATGGAAGGCAGCGAGGATATTGTGGAAAACCCAGAGGAAATAAAACAACTCTGTGGAGAAATGCTCAAAAATGAAATTCCATTAACAAATAAAAATATAGATTATATGCTTCAGCTTCAGAATTATGAAAAGCCAGAAAAAGAAGAAATTGAAGCTGCAATTTCAGATATTATTCTTGAAGGTAAAGAACCGAAGGATGCATATTTAATTCCTGGATATTCACTTATGGACCAGGCAAGGGAGGCTGTTGCACAAGTAAATTCAGTTGAGTTTGAGCAGCTTTTTGAAGATATTTCAAGTCGCCGTCAGTTAGAGGAAGTCCGACTCACGATGACAGTAGAGGCAACCTTTACAATGATGAAAAATGGTGTAGAGGTGGATACTACAAATCTGCAGAAGCTAATTGATGATTTAAAAAGTCAGGAGCGTAGTCTGCTTGATATTTTGATGAAGGGTGAGACAAAAGAAAAGACTGCAGAGAATGTAAATCTTTTTGAAGAGACAATGTCACAGCTTGCTGATATTAATTCGGCACCTGATGTATGGCTAGGTGGATTTTCAAATATTAATGCTGCTACTTTTTCTGAAGTACATAGCGTAAGTATTTCTGTATCTGCTGAATACTCAAGGATGGAAGCGACATATGCTGCTGTTGGAACAGAAGTCAGAAAAGATTTAGGCGATAGTATGTCGAAGGCTTTTTCTAATGTAGATGATATTCTAGAGGACTTGAATTTAGAAGTAAGTGAGTCAAATGAAAAGGCTGTTAGAATTCTTGCTTATAATAGTATGGAAATAAATGAAGAGTCAGTTACAAGTATGAAGGCTTCAAGTGAGCTTGTGGCAAGAACATTTTCCAATATGACACCAAGAGTTGTTGCAGAAATGATAAAGCGCGGTGAGAATCCTCTTGATATGAAGATGTCAGAGTTAAAGGAAATGACAGAGCAGATCAAGGTGGAAATTGGAAGTGATGCTGAGGATGAATCCTTTGCCAGATTTTTGTATAAGGCTGAGCATGCAGGTGAGATTTCAGAAGCTGAAAAGGAAAGCTTTATTGGAATCTACAGATTGCTACATCAGGTTCAAAAAAATGATGGTGCGGCAATTGGAGCTTTGATTGGCCAAGGGACAGATGTAACACTTAGAAATCTTATGACGGCTGTTCGTTCTACTAATCATTCAGGAAGAGAGTACGAGGTTAGTGATGAAACAGGTGTGGTTGATGAGCTGTTGATAAAAGATTTATCGATAACAGAGCAGGTCGAGAAGGTATTTTTGACAGACAGATGTAGGGACGCGCTTGATAATATGTCACCAAACAAGATGCAGACTCTGGGTGAAGAAGCATATATGCAGATGAATCCAGATGAATTTGCTACAGCTATGGAAGAAATTCCAGATGTGGAGGGTGATGAGGCATATATGAAGGATGTCACTGAGCAGCTCAAGGAAGCATTGAAGGTTGACTCAGATATTTTGCGTGTTATGGATGAATTTAATGTTCCAAAGTCACCTAATATGATAAGTGCAGTTCATGAGCTGATGGTAAATTCTAATAAAGCAGTTCGTGAAATTTATAACAAATATGCGAGTCAGAATGATTTATCAATAGAGGATTTGATAAATGAAGCGTATGAGAGATTTGCTGAAGCCTGTAAAACACCAGAGGATATGGCAGATGCGCAGGAGGCACTTGGTGTCTTGGCTGAAAATGTAATGAAGACAATGGTTGAAACAGAGGATGTGAATACAATTGATTTGAAGGATATGAAGTTGATTGTTCAGCAGACAAAGGCAATGAAGGAAATGGCAAGCTCTTCTGAGACATACCATATTCCTATTATGGTTCAGGATGAAGCAGGAAATATGAATCTCAAAATTGTCAGAGGAACTGGTGAGAGTGGATTAATTAAGATGGCGCTTTATCTTGAAAGTACAGGTACTGTTAGTACAAGCTTTAGATATGAGGATAACAAAGTAAACGCAAATATTACCTGTGAGACAGCGCAGATGCGAAGCTATTTTGAAAGTCGTGCAAATGAGATTGCAAGTCAAATGCAGCAGGAGACAGGATTTGAATATAGCTTTAGCTTTGTTCAAAATCAGGCTGAGGATGTAAATGCAATCTATCAAAGGGAAATCGGAATTACTAGCCAGAAGAAGCAAAAGGATAATGAGATTCAGACGAAGGCTCTTTATGGTATTGCTAGAAGTTTTATTGAAATTGTGGGTAAGATGTCATAGCAAAAGAGATGAAGTTTCTTCTATAATATAATGAAAATAAAAGTAGTATTAAGGAAATCGCTGAGTAATTGGTGATTTCCTTTTTACTTTATATGTAATTGTATTTGCTTAAACGTAATTATATTTTTTATACGATTCTATACGAAAGTGAATGCAATATTATACGTAAGCAATATTATTTTTGTATTTAGGAAAAAAGAGAAAAAGTATATTATTCACTCATAAACAAAACACAAGAAAAATATGGAGGTGATTGATATGTGGTGGGCATGTATTTATAGTAATTTTGGAATTAGTGGAATGAGTGATTATTTTGGGTTTACACCAATCTAATTTTTCATATAATACAAACTCCTAGTAAGTTAAAGGGAATCGTTGGGCAGCCAGCGATTTCCTTTAACACTGTAAGGGGTATTTTATTCCAAGTAATTTGAATTATCATATTTTTCGTAATGAGAAATGGAGGAGAAATGAACAATAAGCAAATTTCCAAGAAGTTATTAAAGGGTGTATCGCTTTCAATGGCAGCGATAGTTGCAGCCCCATCTGTTGAGATGGTTGCATATGCCAGTGAGGAGCAGGTTGAAGCTGGGGTCAGCGAGGAAGCAGTCGCATCTAATGAAGAGTTGTCGGAGGCTGTTGATAATGCAACGGCAGAAGTTGAAAATACGACAAACACAATAGAAGAAACCGACAGTGCGGTTGATGAGATTGTTGAAGATACATCTGATGTGGAAAAAAGGGTTGAGGTAATCGATGCAGATGCAAAAGCTATAGAAGCTGCCGCAAATGAAGCTGATGCAGCTACAACAGAAGAAGCTGCAAATGAAGCTATAACATCTGTTGAGCAGAAGATTGAAGAAATGGATTCAAATGTTACTGCTGCAGAGATAGAACTTAAGGCAACAGAAGACAAGCTTTTTGATGCCTGGGACAAGGTTGATGAAGCGGCTGCTGCATTATCAATAGCAGAAGCTGACAAAAATACTACAGCAGCAGAGCTTGAAAAAGCAAAGAAAGCTTTTGAGGATGCACGAAAAGAAGCGGCTGATTTAAAGGCGGAGGTAGATGAAGCTCTTGAAGCGGTAAAGGCTGAGAAGCTTTCTGTCATTGCTACATTACAAGAGGAACTTCTTGAAATTGCAGATAAGAATTCAAAGAAATATCAGACAAAGGTTACAATGCTTGGCGATGAAATCGTAAAATATATCGCTTTAAATGATGATGGAGCTGACATTAAAGAGCTTACAGAAGGTGATACTGTATCATATATTTCTGATTATGTATGGAACAAGGAAAGAAATAGCTATGAGCCAGTATATACGACAAAATCTCTTTCACAACTGTTTGGTGATGTAAGCCGAGTATATGTATCAGAAGATAGTGAAGGAAATAAGGTTTATAGATACTTCCTATATACAACAGATGAAGCTGGAAATATCAGTGTGGATGAAGTGAAATCTGAGATTACTGCAGATGGAGTGGCTGTTACAAAGGATGATGCAATTGTTACAAAATATATAAATGACAAAGGGGAAATTCTCGGGAATGAAAAAACTGAGGGTTCAATTGTTGTTGTTGATGATATTGCGATTGTACTTGATGAGAAATACAATATCCCTTCGACAAATCTTATTTCTAGAAAACTTGTTACTGACACATCGGATAGTAATAATGTATTGAAAACTCGTATAGAAAACTATGATGATGAAAATACAACATATAAAAAGATTGAAGGAACTGAGAAAAATTTTTTTTCACACGAAGAGAATCATATCATAGAGAAAACGACCGCTGATTTTGAGAAAAGAGAAGTTAAGAAAGAAATAGTTGGGGCACCAATTAGAACAGATTTGGAGCCTACCGCATATGAGCTTGCAGTAAAGGAATCAGAAATGACAAGCTGGATGCTTAATAATATATTGCAGAACATGCTTAAAGATAGAGGTATCAAGGAAGAGGATTTAGGTAAGGAAATTGTAAAAGGAAATACAATAGTAAAATATGAGGTTATCCGAGAAGAACCTGAAATAGAAATTGATTCTATTCTTGGAATTGATGGTTGTTGTAGAAGTACAGGTGGTGCAGTGTATCTTAAGACAACAACGACAATCACTACTATTGAGAACAAGGTTGCTAGTGTTACAAAGTACAAAGCTACAGAATATAATAAAATCGATGAGAAGCAGATATCTGCGAATACAGATCAGATTATTGTGTCGAAGGTAGCTAATTATTATGCTCCAACAGAGGAGAATATTTTAATGAATGCACTTCAGCTTCAAAAGCTTGCTGATGCATCGAGAAAGTCTGCTGATGTAACAGCAGCTTTAGAAGACGTTACAAAAGCTGCTGAAGAGGTGGCATCAATTGAGAAGAAGCTGGCTATTTTAAGCGAAAAGTCTGAAGCTGCTAATTCAGAAATGATAGCTCTTGAAAAGAAGCTGGCTGAGGCTCAGAAAAAATATGATGATGTATATACAGATTATATTGATGCTGTTAGAGCTGCGGATGAAGCAAAGCAGGCACTTGCTGATGCTTCTGAAAATCTTTCGAGATTTTTCACAGGTCTTGGAAAAAGTGGTAGTGGAGATGACAATAGCGGTAAGGGAAATAAAAGTGGTAACAGAAATAGTAGTGGTGATAGCGGAAATAGTAATATTGGTAGCAGAAATAGTATTAGTAGTAGCGGAAATAACAACAGTAGTTTCGGTTCACCAATTGATACAAACACAAATATCAACAGTAGCTTGGATTCACCAATTGATACAAACACAAATAACAACAGTAGCTTCGGTTCACCAATTGATACAAATATAGCAATGAAAGATACAAAATTAATGAATGTTACAGGTGTACAGGCTTCTAATGATGAAATTACAAGAGAACAAACTATTTGTGACGAGAAAACTCCAAAGCAATTTGAAAAGTCACAGAATATGGATAAGCAGGTTTCAGAAATTGTAGACGAAGATGTTCCAGTTGTTGCAGAGGATAAGCAAATCCCATGGTGGGTAAATTTCCTTGTGGCTCTCGGTTTTGCATTAGGTGCTGTGTATTTTGGAATGAAGAAAAAGAAGCAATCGGAGGATGAAGAGTACTTTTAGAATTGGTATACGATAACACTTGATTTATTTTATACGTAATTATACGAAATAATAATTAATATTGTACGTAATCCATATTATTTTAGTATTTAGAAGAATTGGAAATGAGTATAGTATTTACTTATCAACAAGAACATAAAAGATATATGGAGGTAACGATTATGGTATGTTGTATTTTGAGTATGCTGATTATTATATTTTAGCATCGGGTATTAAATTTAGTTTCCAACCAATTTTTTTCATACAAACAAACCCCTATCTGACGGAAGAAATCGCTGAGAAATTGGCGATTTCTTTTACTTTTAGAAATATATACGAATAAGTGGTTAAATAGAATCTAGAAGATATTTTTTAAAGAAAGCGGGTTAAGAAAAAGAAGTTGTTTGACGATAAAATTAGTACAAGGGCAAGGATGCTCTAAAATTTAACACCGCACGGATGCAAGACCTTAGTTTTTTGGAGGCGGGCTTATGAGAATTAACAACAATATGTCAGCGGTGATCACAAATAATCAACTTCTTGGAAACGAACAGTCACTCTCTGAAGTAATGGAGAAGTTAAGTTCGGGTTTTTCTATTAATCACGCATCAGATAATCCTTCAGGTATTGCCATCGCCGGAAAAATGCAAGCACAGATTGATGGCCTTGATCAGGCTTCTAATAATAGTAACGATGGAATTTCTGTTTTACAGACAGCAGAAGGTGCATTAAAAGAGGTAACTGATATGATTCAGCGTATGCGTGAATTATCAGTTCAGGCTGCTAATGGTACTAACTCTGTTTCAGAGCGTGAGACAATTCAAAAGGAAATCGACCAGCTTTTAGGTGAAATCGACCGCGTATCAGATACAACACAATTTAATACAATAAATCTTTTAGATGGTTCTTTGGATAATAGAACATATGCTGAGCATTGCTCTCGTATTCAGACAAGCGATACAGTTGCAGCAGGTGAGTATGATTTAGTTGTAAACACAGCAGCTACTTTTGCAAATTTGAAAGCAACCTTTGGTGCAGTTACAACATGTGTAGATACAAGACTTACATATAGAAGTGATGTTTTAAATAAAAAGGTTGAGACAAATTGTAATATTGCAACTGATCAGTCAAATTTCATTGATCTTATAAATGGAAGTAGCTGGGAAGAGGTTACTACAAAGTATAAAGCAGATGGTGTAACAGTAGATACATCCTTTACTTCTTCAACAGGAAATGGTTTTCCACTTACTGGTTCAATTTCAATAAATGGTTATTCTGTTGCTCTTGCTCAGGGTATGAGTGGTGAGGAAGTATACGAAAAGCTTAGAAATGCAGCAGAGAAGGGTGGCTGTAGAATTTCTGAAAAAAATGAGCCTTTGAGTTTTAGCTCAGTAAAGTATGGAACAGACGCTGAGTGTGTTCTTGAATTTGAAAATACATCAATTGCAAAGGCACTCGGATTTACAAATGTTGATACAGAGGGAATGCATATCGAAGATACAGAAAGCGGCATGAGATTATCTGCTGTTGGAAAGAATCCAGATATCACCTTAATTGTAAAGGGTGATGTTGATGCAGAGGGAAATCCTGTAAAATCACAATTTGGTACAACTGCTACAGTAGCATATGAGGATGGAAATCGTGTTACTATATCAAACACAAATGGTTTTGAGATGTCATTCCTTCTTGATGCAGGTTATCAAAAGGATGATGCTGCTGGTGTTGATGGAAAGATTTCCTTTAATGTAACAGATATTGGTTCGATGACACTTCATATCGGTGCAAACGAGCATCAGGAAATGGATGTAAGAATCAGAAGTATCAATTGTAAATATATGTACATCGATGATTTGGATGTTACTTTAGTAGATGGTCCTGAGGATGCTATTGATGCACTTGATGATGCATTGAGTTATGTGACAAGCATCAGAGCTTCTTTAGGTGCTTATGAAAACAGACTTGAGCATACAAGTAATTCCTTGAACGAAACATCTGAGAATATGACATCTGCTATTTCTCGTATTGAAGATGCTGATATGGCGTCTACAATGGTTGAGTATACAAAGTATACAGTTTTGCAGCAGGCTGGTACATCAGCTCTTGCTCAGGCAAATGAATTACCACAGCAGGCTTTGCAGCTTTTACAGTAGTGTGTGTTTGGTTGGAGAGTAGAGTATGAATAAAGATAAGATTTCAGCTTTTACACTTAGAATTTCATCCAGTAACAAAACAGGCATAATTGGAGTTTTATATGACATCTACAAAGAATATGAGTTAGATGCACGTGAAGCTTTTTCAAGTGGTGATAATGAGGAGGCGGTTGCTGCTCTTAATAAGTGTTCAGAGGTAGTAAGTCATTTGCAGAAGGATTTGAACTTTAATTATAGTGTTTCTAAAAATTTGTATTCCTTATATGATTATGTGCAGCGCTGTATTTCAAGAGCGATTTATCAGGGTAAGGCAGATGCTTTAGATGAAGCAAAATCTGTGATGGATTCTTTGGGAGAAGCATTTTCACAGGTGGCAAAGGAGGATGATTCTGCTCCACTTATGAAAAATACCCAGAAGGTTGTTGCAGGGTATACATATGGTAGAAATACATTAAATGAAAGCTTTTTAGGAGATCAGAGTAATAGAGGATTTTGGGCATAGTAAAGATACGATTTTTTAGCCTTTAGGTGAGATACACCTAAGGGCTTTTTTTGTGTCTTTTTTTATGGAAGATGCAAAACGCATAGGAAATTTTGTAATTAAATTTCATAATTGTTGTACAAATTCTGGAAACCGTCATAAAGTGCTCTTCAAAAACAAAACGTTACAAATTATAATCCAACACGTTGTGGAGGTGAGAACAATAACGGTTATAGCAACCTGGGTAATTTTGATCATCGCACTATTATACGATGTCAGAAAATATCGCGTGCCCAATTGGCTGATAGGTCTTTTGTATATGTTTGGACTAATACTTAATCTAAAAATGTATGGACCTACTGGAATAAATAGTTTTCTTCTAAAGGCATTGATTCCTTTGATCTTCCTGCTGCTGCTTTATATTATGGGAGGTCTTGGCGCTGGAGACGTAAAGCTTTTATCTGCCCTGGCTACTATGGTGGGTGTCAGGTGTGTGATAAATGTATTCATTATCTCTATAGCTTGCGCAGGGATTGTTGTAATAACAGAAGGATTAATCAAAAGAAAGATTCCCAAAAGGAGGCTGCACTTTGTTTTTTACATAGTGCTTGGATTTTTGGGAAGTTGTATAGGGAGCACAATAGTATGAGAAAAATTGAGTTAGCTTTATGTGATTTAGATAACGATTATATTTCGATGTTTGCTTCATACATTTTAGAAAAAAAGCAGAATGTAAATATTCATATATATACAACCTGCGAAACATTTTATAAAGAGGAAAAAGAATTTGATGTTGCAATAATTTCATCAGATTTTGAGGAGCTTTTGAGCTTCAAAAATGTAGGAAGTATAAAAAAGAAATATCTATTGAGTGAAAATCATGAAAATGAAGAGGTTCAAAATCAAATCTATAAGTATCAGGCTATAGATAAAATCTTGACTCAGATTGTTGAGCTGAATTCATCTTCAAAAAATGTAAAAGGTGTTAATAAAAGTGAAATCAATTCAAAAATAGTTGGTGTATATTCGCCGGATGCGCACGAGCTTCAATTGCCATTTTCTATGGCATTATCTAAATCAATTGGTCAGTCTAATGTTCTATTTATTGATTTAGAGGAGACATCAATTTTGCCTGAGTTAATAGATGTAGCGAATGGGGAAAATTTGATGGATTTATTATATGAAATTAGCACTGAGAATGATATTGAGCTAGATAAATATATTCATCAATATATGGGCTTTGATTATATCGAGCCTTTTATGAATCCGAATGAGATTACAGAAATTGATGAAGAAACCTGGAATGCATTTTTTGAAAAGATAAAAAATTTGAACTATGAATATGTAGTTGTGCTTTTTGGTAGGACAATTAGTGGATTTTCCAAGGTTCTTGAGAATGTAAGACAGTTGTATGTTCTTGGAAAGGCAGGAGACTATTATCAAAAATGCCAGAATAAATTTTTGGAGTATCTGAATCGAATTGGTTATGCAGGTGAGACGACGAAGGTTATTTTGCCGATGTCTGCTACGAATTTGACGGAAGGAACATATTGTATAGGAGAATTGTTGCAGGGAAATTTAGGTCTTTTTGTAAAAAAGCTTCTATATAGTGAGGTGTCAGATGGTAGATATTGAAAACCAAATTCGAGAGGCTGTCTATGACAAGGTGGATTTGTCCTTTGATATTTCAGATGAAGAAATCAGGTCAATGATAAAGGCTGAGATTATTGGAAAATCAAAAGAGGTGCCACTTAGTTTAGGCGAGCGAAGGGTAATAGAAAATCATGTTTATAATTCTTTGAGACGATTAGATGTGCTTGAGGATTTACTTGAGGACGAGCAAATTACGGAGATTATGATTAATGGCCCAAATGACATTTTTATTGAAAAAAATGGAAGTGTAATGAAGTCAAAGGAGCATTTTTCTTCGAAGGAAAAGCTCGATGATATTGTCCAAAGTATTGTTGCAAAGAACAACAAAATTGTTAATGAAACTAATCCTATTGTTGATACAAGATTAGAGGATGGTTCACGTGTAAATATTGTAATTCCACCTGCGGCTGTTGATCACAGTATCATATCAATTCGAAAATTTCCTAAAGAACAGATGAGTATGAAGCGTTTGATTGATTTTGGTTCTATAAGTGAAGAACAGGTTGAGTTTATCCGAAAGCTTGTAGTTGCAGGCTACAACATATTTGTTTCAGGTGGAACTGGAAGTGGTAAGACTTCATTTTTAAATGCTATGGCAGAGTTCATTCCAGCAGATGAGAGAGTTATTACTATAGAAGATTCTGCAGAGCTTCAGCTTAAAAATGTGGATAACCTAGTAAGACTTGAAGCTCGTAGTGCAAATCTCGAAGGAAATAATGCTATTACAATTAGGGATCTTTTGAAGAGCTCTCTTCGAATGAGACCCGATAGAATTATTGTCGGTGAATGTCGAGGTGAAGAAGCAATAGAGATGCTGCAGGCATTTAATACAGGTCATGATGGCAGTGCGTCTACCGGTCATAGTAATTCATGTGTAGATATGCTTTCGCGACTTGAGACAATGGTTTTGATGGGAGCGGAGATTCCAGTAAGTGCAATAAGACAGCAAATTGCATCGGGTATAGATATCATAATTCAATTGGGTCGACTTCGTGACAAAAGTAGAAAGCTACTGGAAATAGTCGAGGTTGATGGAATTGAGGATGGAAAGATAAAGCTGAATTCGCTTTATAAATTTAAGGAACTAGATGAAGTAGAAAAGAGGATTGTAGGAACTTGGGAAAAGACAGGAAATTTAATTCACCAGGAAAAATTGTCTATGAGTGGATTAAGTCTTTAACTAAAAAGGACATCACAGGAATATGGCAAGGTGCTTTGTTAAGTATTTTGATTGCATATCTTTTTTATAAGAGTGTGTGGGGAATACTTGTACTATTTGTTGTAATGCCATATTGGATAAATGAATGTCGTAATGATTATAAGGAAAAAGCATTTGCTCAGATGAAAATGGAATTCAAGGAGTATATGCTGATGGTCTCAAATTCACTTCAGGCTGGTTATTCATTGGAAAGAGCTTTGGCAAATTCTGAAAAGGATCTTATGAAGCTGTATGAAAAAGACAGTGTTTTGTTAAAGCCTGTTCATGAGATGAATCAGAAGGTTGCAATGAATATCCAGGTTGAAAAGGTTTTTTTGCAGATGGCAGAAAAGACAGGATTGGAGGAAGCAGAGACTTTAGCAGATATCTTGAGTTTTTCTAAAAGAGCAGGTGGTGATTATGGCAGGCACATCAAAGGCGCTGCTATAAAGATAGAAGAAAAGCTGGCTGTTGAGCAGGAAATAGATACGCTTACAGCAGAAAAAAGGCTTGAATTGAAAATCATGTGTGCAATGCCGCTTTTTATTCTTTTGTATATTTCATTAACCTCTAGTGGATTTTTGGATGCACTTTATCTTTCAGTTGTAGGTAGAATTTTTATGACGATTTGTCTTTTGCTATATGGTGTGATTGTGATGCTTGGCAAAAGAATAGTAAAAATCAGTGTTTAATTTTAGGGAGGATGGGAGTCTTGTTTAAAAGTCATGATGAAACCTCAAAACAAACAATAATTAAAATTCTTGTAGTATCTATTGTTCTTGGAATTGGAATTTTGATATTTGATTATGTAGATACACAGGTGAATTTTAGTGATTCAATATTAAGAAATGAAGCAGGACAAGGGAATAATATAAATGAGCTGATTGTTGAATATGAAGATGAATCAAAACCACTTGAAGTCACAGTATCAGAAAAGGAGCTTTTACCGAAGGAGGTTGATGAAGCCTTTGAAAAAGCAAAGAAAGAGATAGATAAAACCTATCTTGGAAAAAATAAAAGTGCTGATAATGTGCAGCAGGATTTACAGATAAAGAATTCTTATGTAGATGGTTTGATAAAGGCAAGCTGGCAATTCGACAATTACACACTTATTCGAGCTGATGGAAAAATAAATATAGAAAATGTTCCAAAGGCGGGTGAAATTGTAGGTGTGCGAGTTGATTTGACATATTTTGATTATCAGCAGACATATGGTTTTAGCGTCATAGTAAAGCCTTTTGATATACACACAAAGCTTGGAAAAGAAAAAGCAATTTCAGATGCACTTCAAAAAAGTGATAAAAAAACAATTACGAAGAGTTATATGAAGCTTCCGAAAACGGCAAAAGGTTTGAGGCTAAAGTGGAAAAAGAAGATGGAATATCGAGGCGTGGTAATTATTTTTTTAGGAGTAATATCAAGTGTACTGATATTGTTTTCAAAAAAGCAGGAAGTGCAAAAGAGTAAGCAGGATAGACTAAAAAGACTTGAAAGAGATTATCCGCTAATTGTAAGTGAGCTGTCAATTTTGATGGGCGCCGGAATGAGTTTTCGTGGTGCGATTGAGAGAATTTGTAACAGCTACAAGAAGAAGGTTCAAAAGAACAGTAAGCTTGAGCTTCTAGGATATGAGGAGATACAAAAGCTTTATCGTCAGATGACAGAAGGCGTTGGCGAGGTGCAGGCGATAGAAAATTTTGGCATCAGAGCAGGACAAAAGGATTACAGACGATTGGCGATGATGCTGACGCAAAGTATAAAAAAGGGCTCCAAGGAACTTCTGATAAATTTGGAGAAGGAAGAGGAGCATGCTTTTGAAATGAGAAAACAAAAAGCAATTAAAGCAGGTGAGGAGGCATCGACAAAACTGTTGCTTCCGATGGGAGGAATGTTACTTATTGTAATTCTAATTCTTGTAGTGCCCGCTTTGATGCAAATGAATGTATAAGGAGAATGATTATATGAGATATTTAATGATTAAAAATAAGGTAGAAAGTAAAATTAGAGATTTTTTTAAGAATGAGGACGGAATTGGAACAGTTGAGATGATATTGATTTTGGTTGTCTTAATTGCACTTGTTATGATTTTTAAGACTCAATTGACAAGTCTTGTTAATACAATTTTCCAGAAGATTACTGCAAGTGCAGGGGAGATTTAATTGAGGAAGGGATCACTTAGTGTATTTTTCTCTTTGATATTGATTTCAACGATGACATTGATATTTTCTCTAGGCGAATGTGTGAGATTGTATGCGATGACATCCTTGGCACAGGATTATAGTGAAATTGCTGCAGATAATGTGTTTTCTGAGTATAACAGTTATCTGTGGCAGAACTATAAAATTATGGGAATTGATTTGGCATATGGTTCAAATACGATTGGACCTGAGGTGCTGCGCGCCAGGATGCAGGAGTATACGCAGGCTGTTTCAAATCCAAGTCTTGGTGTGAATTTTACCAGGATGATGATTAGTGATGTGGGTGTGAAGGAATATGCGCTTTTGACTGATGATGGTGGTAGTGGCGTGATATATCAGGGCTCAAAATATGCTAAGGATAATATTCCGATTTCCTTGATTGAAGAAGTGAAGGATAGAAAAAAGCAGGCGGATGCAGTTGAAGGTGTGGATTTGAATTCGACAGTTTCAAATGGAAAAAATTCAATATCAAGTGCAAAGGCAAGGCAAAAAGAAAAATATGAAAATGGCGAAATTGATTCAATAAGCGAACCTGAGGATGTTGAGGATAATCCGATTGATGCTTTTGGAAAATTTAAAGATATGATCGGAAAAGGCATTTTAAAATCCGTTATCCCAGATAGTGCAAGTCTGTCTCAGCAAAATGTTGATTTGCAGCAGCTACCTTCTGGTAGAAAGCTAAATTCTGGAAATAAGACGGTTGCGCAAAATGAAACAATAGTCGATAAAGCTCTTTTTACAAAATATTTACTGGATTATTTTGAATATTATGGCTCAGATATTAGTCATGATGGAATGAAGTATGAGGTTGAATATGTTATTGCGCATAAGTCTACAGATGAGGAAAATCTGGCTTCGGTAGTAGAGCGACTTCTTGCGATGCGTGAGGCATCAAATTTTGCAACGATTATGAAATCTCCAAAGCTTTCCTCACAAGCGGGTGAGGTTGCAGCAGTACTTTCAAGCTTTGCTCCAGAAATATATGCACCAGTAAAAATGGCAATAATAGCGGCGTGGGCATATGTCGAAAGTGTGCTTGATGTCAGATTAATGCTGCAGGGTGGACAGGTTCCACTTTTGAAAAATGATGCGCAGTGGACATCGGATGTTTTTCATTTGTCAAATTTTTTGGATGTAAATAAGACAGCAAAGGACGTTGGAAAGGGACTTACATATAAGCAGTGCTTAGAGACCTTTTTGATGATAGAGTCAGAAAAAAATCTAGGACTTAGAAGCTGCGATATCTTGGAAAATGCCGTAAATCAGCAGGAGCATTATGAGAATGTAAAGCTGGATAATATGCTTTATACCTGTCAGCTTACAGAAGATTTTTCTGGAGAGGAAATGTTTTTGTCACTTTTTAGAGGAACTGGACTTGAGGGGAAGCAATATAAAATACAAAAGCAAGTCAGTAGATGCTACTGATAAGGAAGGGAGGTGTAGATAGGTGTCTCTAAAAAATAGTTCAAAGAAAAACCTTTTAGCACGAGGTCATATTCTTGGATGCAACAAAAAAATATATTTAAAAAGGTCCCCCGTAAGCCTAGAAAATAATAAAGAGACATCTTTCTATGCCTCCCGAAAAAGAGGAAGCTTTTCTATAGAGGCGGCAATTGTTATGCCACTTTTTATTACGCTTATGATGTTTGGCGTATTTTTATTTCGAGTCATTCAGGTTGAAACTGGTGTACAAAAGGCAATAGATGCTGCGACAAGAAAAGCGTCTGTGGAGGAAGTGCTTGTAGGTGAAGATATCAGTGATGAGGCATTGCTTGCAAGTACGATAGCTTATGCTGATGTTCAGATAAAGAAAAATCATGTGCCAGTTACATATATTTCAAGTGGGTTGCTTGGAATAGATTATTTGAGTAGTAGTGCAAAAGGAAATTATGTTGATTTAACGGCGAAGTATTCGATAAAGTTTCCGATAGGTTTGTTGGGAAAATACAATTATAGAATAGAGCAAAAATCAGTCAGTCGAAAGTGGATTGGATATGACCCAGAAGAGAATGCATGGGATGGAGAATATGTATATGTGACACCATATGGAACGGTGTACCACAGAAATTATAACTGTCCATATTTGAATCCGTCCATTCGACCAGTCAGTTTAAGTAGCATCAAATCGTTGAGAAATGAAAGTGGTGCTAAGTACTATGCCTGTGGTTGTGTGAAGAAAAATTCGTCGGTGGTATATATAACAGATTATGGAAGACAATATCATAGTGATTTGAATTGCAGAAAATTGAAAAGGACAGTGAATAAAGTTCTCTATGATGAGGTCAAGGATAGAATGCCAGCCTGTAGTAAGTGCTGTGGTGAATAGATTACGAGGTGAAAGATGGAAACAATAGGATTACTTGGAATGTTCGGCTTATGTAGTAAGGACGACATCAAATATAAACAGGTTAAGGTTTTTGTTATAAGTATATTTGGGGTTTTGGGTGTATTGCTTCATGTATTTTTTGGTAAAAATTCGTGGGCATCAATGCTTCTTGGTTTTTCGATTGGAGCTGTATTGTATTTTGTCAGTATTCTGACAAATGAGAAAATTGGAAAAGGCGATGCATTAATTATTGCTGTTGCAGGAATATATCTAGGAGCTTTGAAAACTTTAGAATTGCTATGGTTTTCAAGTTTACTGGCTGCTATTGGTGGATTGATTCTGATAGTTGTAAAGAAAAAGGAAAAGACCTTTGAAATGCCTTTTGTACCTTTTATGTTGTTAGCATATATTTTGATGCTTGTTTGGGAACCTTTGAATGGAGTAATGCTTTGAGATTAAAGGCTGTATATACAATAGAAGCAGCAGTAGTAATTTCACTTTGCTTTTTGCTGTTTGGCTCTGCTGTGATGGTGACA
The DNA here is from genome assembly GCA_045617805.1 of Pseudobutyrivibrio sp. Taxonomy (GTDB): domain Bacteria; phylum Bacillota; class Clostridia; order Lachnospirales; family Lachnospiraceae; genus Pseudobutyrivibrio. The sequence goes on along the minus strand of JAZLJM010000053.1, from coordinate 2,030 downwards.
TTTAATTTGTACAAGGAGACATCTGCGGATGTCGCAGTTGCGAGTGAAGAGTATGATGCTGTAGAAGCATTTAGAAGGGTAAGTAGTTTAAAAAATATAAAGGAAGAGATATTTACGAAAGAAGAATAAATGGAAATTACATATAAAAGAAAACATGATGATAGCTTCATGATTATAGAAGCACCGAAAGAGGTTGTTTCGTACGAAGAGAGAATGATTGAAGAAAATGATATATCCAATTTGCTTGAAATTTCAAAGATGAATTTTGATGGAACAAATTATAACTGGTACAAAATCAGCAAGATGGAGGCTCTAAATGGATATTTAGAGGGCGTTGATTTCAATAAGGATTTTTTTGAAAAGTTTTTGATATATCTTCATCTGGGCTTAGAGGAGATAAGCAAATATCTGATAGATTCAAGTCATATATTACTTAGTGAAGAGACACTTTTTATAAAAAATAAGGGTGAAGGCTTTGAAATGTATTTCTGCTTTATGGGTGATGACAGGGGCAGTTTGCAGAAGCAATTCAGGATGCTGATGGAGTATATTTTGACGATTTTGCCAGATGATGACAAGTCATTTCAGCAGGCAATGTATGAGGTTTATGAGCTTTGTTTAAAGGATGACTACACGTTGATGGAATTGGTGGAGCATCTGAATGAATGTGAAAAACAGTCTATGGAAATCGAGGTTGAGAGTGTCAATCTAACAGAAAAAAATGAGGCTTTAAAAATTGATGATAGTATTGAAGGCAGCTCATATCATGACGATTTTATTAAGTCTAGTAATAGAGAATGTCTAGCTGATTTGTTTGAAGAAGAGGAAGAGGCCAATCTGGGTGACAGTATCAAGAATTTTTTTGAAAGAGTGTTTACGAGAGATAAGTCGTTGAGAGTGAAGGATGAAAAAATAATGGAAGATTTTATTGTAGAACCCGATATAAAGCTGAGTGAGCCTACAGTTTTGCTGAAAGAGGCAGATGCAAAATGCATGGGAAAGCTTGTGTATGAGGGTGACAAGGTAGAGGAAAATTTTGTAATAAACCAGGAAACCTTTCGTATAGGTTCAAGGCTTGGAAAAAATCAGGGTATAATTAATTCGAAGGCTGTTAGCAGAAATCATGCAAAGATAATTCATACAGAGGAAGGATATTTTATTGAGGACTTAAACAGTACAAATGGCACGAGATTAAACGGGATTCAGTTAAATTATCGTGAGCCCAAAAAGCTAAAGCCGATGGATAGTATTTTGTTTGCGGATGCGGCGTATGTGTTTATGTAGGTGATATTTGTGGATTTATATCTTTTGGGCTAGCAGAGATGTCACAATAAGAGTAAATTAGTAGATGTTAAATGTTTTAAGAACAATGTAGTTTTAGAGTAAAGATAGTGTCAGGAAAAACATTATGGAACAATTTGAAAAAAAGTATAAGAGATTGAAACTGAAGAAAAAAGCGTTTATTTGTATTTATTTTGGTCTGATGGCTCTGGCTTTTCTAACTGGTATTACAGGGGTAATAGTATGTTGCGAAAAGAATAATGAAACAATGATATCGTTTTTTATGGTTTTGGGATTTGTACTTCCGATTGTCATATGGGCTTCATATCTTGTTGCCATAGCAACAGGAAAAGATAAAGCAAAAGAAAAACTGGATTCGGAGCTTATGGAAAGCAATCTTTCGGCAGACGAGATTATGGAAATCGGGGACAAATGTAAGTTTGATTTGTTTGGCGTTGCCGCAGTAAAAAGAGCGAAAGAGTTAGGAATTGATCATCTTCCAGAAGGATGTATAAGAGATGGAATTTTGCCTACAAAAGAAGATTTATTTAACTAGTCTTTATACGTGAGGCATGTATTTAATTTCTTGTGATTCGAGATATTGCAAATTGGAATTCTCGTTAGTTGAAAAATAACTCTTGCATAGTATTTCTATAAGTGTTAGCCTATCTTACGGAGTAGAAAGTTATGAAAAGGGCCTCGACGTTTATGATGAAGATTAATAAAATTTTGACATACATATTCTGTAA
>JAZLJM010000052.1:0-2297 GCA_045617805.1 Pseudobutyrivibrio sp. | reverse complement strand
CTTCTATGCTATTTCTATACTTAGGAGATTTAGAAAACTTCGCATCTGCCTCATCAAAAAGTCCCGTATCTGGTGGACGCTTTATAACGGCAACATCCGAGAATATTTTCTTCAAATAATCAGTATAAGCTTGTTCACTTTCCCCTTCACAAAATACATATATTAGCGGCCTGGCAGTTTTAATCTTACGAGGCATTACTCCACCTCCTCTATTTCAATATCTGGCGTTGCGCCATATTTACCAAGCAAATACCCTTTTCTGATATTATCAGTTGTTCTCGTTGAAAACTCACTGATGCCATATAATTCAGACGAACCATCTCCTCTATTTTTATCTGCAAAATACAACTGATCCTTACGGAGTATCTCCATATTCATAAGTTCTGTATTATGAGTTGTAAAAATGAGCTGCGCCCCGTTAGGATTGGTCTGTTTACTTTGGAATTTAGCTACAACAAAGTCTACAAGCATAGGATGTAATTCTCTTTCAATTTCATCAATAACCAAAATACCACCCTTTGATAGCGCAGACTCGATAGCAGGCGCAAAAGACATAAGCCTTCTTGTACCATCTGATTCATCTGACAATTCTAGTGGATATAAATCTGTTTTGCCATCCTGATTCACGCCAAGGTGTTCTGATGTAGCTTTAATTTCATTCATCTTAAGCTTTGTTTCGGAATTATTTGATGTTTCTGATAAAACATTCATAAACTGCGTCAATGCAGCCTTTATTCCTTCAGGAATATCCTCTGGAAAACTAAGATTATCCTTTATCTCCTTACTATCTATTTCAAACTGCATATTTTCAATACCAAAATCTGCTGCTTTTGCATAATCTGAAATTGCACGCAACATATTTGCATCATTAGAATAGTCAAGTAACTGCTTAGGAATGTCAGAATAGTCCCTTGAAAAATATAATTGCTCACGAAACCACTTCATCGCATTTACACATACTGAATCATTCATCGTACATGCCAAAGAAAAGAATAATTGATTTGGTGCAACAGTCTCGCTAATAAGCGTTCTTTTTGACTTTTCTTCAGTAAATTTAAATGCCTGATTCTCTCTACTAAATACTAATGCTTTCTGACCTTTTGGAGAATGGTATAACGATTCCTTGCAGACTCTCTCTTTTGTAGCAGCAAACGAATACCAGTATTTTATACCTGATATTGTATACACAAATTCAAATTCTGTTGCTTCATCCTTTGAATAATCATTAAGAGCAAAAGGAATAACCGGAATCTTAGAACTCTCATGCTGGGTTCTTTGAGCATTTCTTATAAACTGCACAGCAAGCCAAAAGGCACGAATAACATTACTCTTTCCGCCTCCATTTTTTCCATAAATGGCAACACTTGGTAAAAGGTTCAATGAGCCATAAGAAATCAAACTATTTTTGAAAGAACCCAGACCAGTTGCCTCCATAGACAACACAGTCTCATCACGAAAAGATCTATAATTCTTAAATTTGAATTCAATTAGCATAATACACCTCCAATAACTCACTAATAGTATATGCTAAATGTAATTAATATTCAATTAAATTTATCATTTTTTTTGATATTTTTCCTTTGATTTGCCGTAAATTAATGTTCATTGTAGAACAAAATAGTAAAGAACTCTCAAAATCCCTCGTAATCTATTGATAAATTCCCCGGATGCCCATGTAGCTTCATTCCCCCTTAGATATTGATACAATTCAACGATGAACACGGGGTATTCAAAATATGAAATAAGGGGTGTTCACTTTTGAACCCCCCATGAAATATGTGTAGTACACACAATTCATCATCACACGTTCTTCTATGGCTTCAACTGTAGGACTCATCTCCTGTGTCTGTTTTCTCCAAGCTTCCATGTGTAACCGCTGTTATCGATACCAGTGATTGCCATAATCTTACCTCTTTGAATTGTATATTTCAAATCCATTTCCAATAATAGTTTATCTGCTTCTGAAGCTCTGGTAAATGCAATAAAATGATTCCTATAATATTGCTTTCTAATGCTCCTGATTTGCATAGTAATCCCAAATACTATTTATCTGAGTTCTCGCTGAAGAAGATATGCTCAAATTCAATTTTAAATGATTCAGGTTACCTTGTTCCTGCAACAGCATATTTCGGTTTTCACCACTAACAGCCGACATGAACGCCCGATATGCCTGATTTTTGATTTCATTCTTTTTATAACCTGACTGAAAGGTCTGTGTATCGCTGGTAGCTGCTTGACCTGTATTTGAATAATAGGTTATCTGTGGTTGAAAATCTTTTAAATCAGCCCAAATTTCC
>JAZLJM010000051.1:0-6677 GCA_045617805.1 Pseudobutyrivibrio sp. | reverse complement strand
TTACCTCATACTTTTTTTGTTCATCCATTGATAGTTCCACCTTTCTGATAATAGTTACCTCCATCTGTTGATGAAAGTATCATACCACTTTGGGACATTTTCCTTTGTGGTATATTAGGACATTATCAAAAATGGTTCATAGTTTCCAACTATCTTCACAAGCATTCATTGACTAAGTCCTCACAATAAAATAGAATGAATAGGTTGAAATTATTGTATTTAAATAAGAAGGTGAATATATGATACCAATTGGAACAACTAGACTTACCTGTCTTCTCGGCGATCCTGTCAGCCACAGTATCTCGCCTAAAATGCACAATACCGCATTTGAAGCACTTGGTCTTGATTTTTCATATCTTGCTTTTAAAATTTCCGAAAACGAAATTGAAAAAGCTGTTGAAGCACTTAAGCTTTTAAACTGTCGTGGCTTCAATCTCACAATGCCATTAAAGCATTGTATAATCCCACTTTTAGATGAAATTTCTGAAGCATCTAGGCTTTCAAATGCTGTTAATACAGTAGTAATCGAAAACGGAAAGCTCATCGGACATACAACTGATGGCATTGGTTTTATTGATGCTCTTAAGGATTATGATTTTGAAGTATCTCAAAAAAACATCACGATGCTTGGTGCCGGCGGAGCTGCACAATCTATTATTACCCAGGCAGCAATTGATGGTGCAAAACAAATTTATATTTTTAAAAGAAAAAATGCATCCTTTGATAATGTAGTTTCCTATGCACAAAATGTATCAGCATCTACCAAATGCAAAATTGATGTTATTGATATGAATGACAGTGCTATGCTCAAAGAATGCTTGTCAAATAGCGATTTATTAATAAATGGTACAAATGTTGGAATGGGCGATGACAACACTTCTCTCGTCCCTAAAGAATACTTCCACAAAAATCTATTTGTAGCAGATGTAATATATCATCCAGCAAAGACAAAGCTTCTTTGCGAGGCTGAAGAAGCTGGCTGCAAAATAATGAACGGAAAATACATGCTACTCTATCAAGGAGCCGCTGCATTTAAAATATGGACAGGGCAGGACATGCCTATCGATTTAATCAAAAACGAATGCTTCAAGGAGGAAATATAAATGAGCTTCACATACTTAAAACAAATGCCAACACCACAGGAAATCAAGGAATTACTTCCTGTTCCTGACGAAATCAAAGAAAAGAAAATTAAGCGCGATAAGGAAATCGAAGATATCATCACAGGTAAGGATGACAGAATTCTCGCAATTATCGGACCTTGTTCAGCAGACAATGAAGATGCTGTTTGCGAATATATTCAGAAATTATCTCGCGTAGCTGAAGATATAAAAGACCGCGTATTTGTAGTTCCAAGAATTTATACAAACAAGCCAAGAACAACAGGCTCTGGCTATAAGGGAATTGCATCTCAGCCAGATCCAAACGAAGCACCAGATATGCTTGGTGGTCTTATGGCAATGAGAAAAATGCATATTCGAGCAATGGTCGAAACAGGTCTTACTTGCGCTGATGAAATGCTCTATCCTGAGAACTGGGGATATGTCGAAGATTTATTATCATATGTTGCTATCGGTGCTCGTTCTGTCGAAGATCAGCATCACAGATTAACAGTATCAGGCTTTGATGTAGCATCTGGTATGAAGAACCCAACCTCAGGCGATTTTTCAGTAATGCTCAACTCCGTTTATGCAGCGCAGCATCCACACCACTTTACATTCTCTGGATATGAGGTTCGAACAAGTGGAAATCCTTTAGCACATACTATTTTAAGAGGTGCTGTATCAAAGCACGGAAACTGCGTTCAGAATTACCACTACGAGGATTTAATGAGACTCAATGATATGTATGAACAAATGGATCTTATCAATCCAGCCTGTATAGTAGATGCAAATCACTCAAATTCAAACAAGCAATACAAAGAACAAATCAGAATTGTAAAAGAAGTTATGCATTCAAGAAAGCATTCTGATGACATCAAAAAGCTCGTTAAAGGCGTTATGGTTGAAAGCTACCTTGTTGAAGGAAATCAGAAAATTTCAGAAAACCAGACATATGGTCAGTCCATCACTGATCCTTGCCTTGGTTGGGAAGATACAAGACACCTTCTTTATACAATTGCAGAAATGAATAACTAATCAACTCTTGATTTAAAAAAATAGAATTTTTTCCAAGAACACCCCTCTCAACTCCATTATTTTCAATGTTTGAGAGGGGTGTTATTAGCTCATTTATCCTATACTTAGTTATTTATTATATTTTACACAGTATGCCATAATCGCAGCCACTGTTTTAGCATCCTGAATAGTTCCATCAAAACACATCTGCTTCAAATCATCTACTGGAATATATTCTACTTCAATCTCTTCTCCTTCATCGAGATTTTGCTCTGAGACCTTTTTTAATCCTGTTGCTAAATACACATCGATAAACTCATCACAAAAAGCAACCGTTGATTTTAATGAAACAAGCATTTCAATATTATCAGCCTCATATCCGGTCTCCTCCTTCAATTCACGAATACATGTCAATTTTGTATCCTCATCAAGAGAATCTCGCTTTCCAGCAGGAACCTCAAGTGTCATCCTATCTATCGCATTACGATACTGTCTAACCATAATTGCTTTTCCATCATCCGTAACTGGCAACACGCATGCAGCCCCCATTCTATGCGAAACAAAATCCCACTCTGCTGTAGTATTATCACTAAACATAACTGTATCAGTATAAAAATCAAGTATAGCGCCCTTATATTTTAACTCTCGTTTTATTCTTTTGATTTCTTCCATTGTTTTTCTCCCTAAAAATTTTTAAGTATTTGAAATATTGTTTTATCTACCTTTATAAATAATAATACATTTTTTAACAAATGGAACTAATTAATTGCTTAAAAAAATAGCGGTTGGAAAACCAACCGCTAATAATCTACTTTGCGTAATCTGTAACGCGAGATTCACGAATAACATTGACCTTAATCTGTCCAGGATATTCAAGCTGTGATTCAATCTGCTTTGAAATATCTCTAGCCATGATTACCATGTCAGCATCAGTAACCTGTTCTGGAACTACCATAATACGAATCTCTCTACCTGCCTGAATAGCAAAAGATTTTTCTACACCCTTAAATCCGTTTGAAATTTCTTCGAGTTCTTTTAATCTGTTTGAATATGTCTCTAAAGCTTCACGTCTTGCACCAGGTCTAGCTGCACTGATTGTATCAGCCGCCTGAACAACACAAGCGATAAGTGTCTCTGGCTCAACATCACCATGGTGTGCCTCAACTGCATTAACAACAGTCTGGCCTTCCTTGTACTTACGACAAAGATCTGCACCAAGCTGAACATGAGTACCTTCTTGTTCTCTATCAACTGCTTTACCAATATCATGGAGAAGACCAGCACGTTTTGCCAATCTAACATCAAGTCCAAGCTCTGCAGCGAGTAAACCTGACAACTGAGCAACTTCAATCGAATGCTTAAGTACATTCTGACCATAGCTGGTTCTAAATTTCATCTTACCAAGAAGTCTTAACAACTCTGGGTGTATTCCCTGAACACCAACCTCGAGTGCAGCAGCATCGCCTTCTTCACGAATCTGCTGTTCAACTTCCTTCTTTGCTTTTTCAACAGTCTCCTCAATTCTTGCTGGATGAATACGTCCATCAACAATGAGTTTTTCCAATGCGATACGAGCAATCTCTCTTCTCACTGGATCAAAAGCAGATAAAATAACTGCTTCTGGAGTATCATCAATAATAAGCTCAACGCCTGTCATTGTCTCTAAAGTACGGATATTACGTCCTTCACGACCAATGATACGTCCCTTCATTTCATCATTAGGAAGCTGCACTACAGAAATTGTTGTCTCAGCAACATGATCTGCTGAACATTTCTGGATAGCACTAACAACTATCTCACGAGCCTTCTTATCAGCCTCGTCTTTAGCTTGTGCAAGCGATTCCTTAATAAGCTTTGCTGCGTCTAATTTGACGTCTTCTTCAACGGATTTTAAAAGTTGTTCTTTTGCTTGTTCGGAGGTAAGTCCTGAGATTCTTTCTAGTTCCTGTACTCTCTGCTGATTAAGCTTCGCAACCTCTTCGCGCTGCTTGTTCAATTGCGCTTCTTGCTGAGCAAATCCTGCTTCACGTTTTTCACAAGCTTCAAGCTTCTTATCAAGATTCTCTTCCTTCTGAGCAATTCTATGCTCTGAACGCTGAACCTCTGCTCTACGCTCGCGAATCTCTTTGTCTAACTCATTCTTCTGACGAAGAGCATCCTCTTTCGCCTCAAGAGTAGCTTCACGCTTTTTAGCCTCTGCTGTCTTAACTGCTTCATCAATAATCTCACGAGCCTTATCTTCTGCTGAACCAATCTTCAACATAGACTGCTTCTTGTGATAATTATTAGAAAATGCAAGTGTTAAAACAACCGCAAGAATCGCAACTATCGCAACAACTACTGCGAAAATTGCTGTTTGCACAGGAGCACCTCCTTATAAAATTTTCTTGAATTTATAACATAATTAATTGCTATCTATGTATATAAAATCTAACATATTTAGTTTAACTTTCCCTGCATACTATGTCAAGAAAGTTGGGAAACATATTTTATGAAAGGCAGATATTTTTCAGGTTGTGGAGGCACACAAAAATTCAGGTTGTGAAAAATCCAAAAAGCCAGTCCCCAACAAATAAAATAACCTACTCAAACATATTATGAATCGCTTTGCTAATGACATCGGAAGAAAAACCTCGAGATGAAAGAAAGCGATAGGCTTTATTTTTCTCTTCGTAGGTTGATTCTTCAAAATTGTAGTTCTTTTTTTGTAGTACATTTACAGCTAATTCAACTTCATCAATTTCGTATTCTTCTTCGATGCAACGCTCAATAACTTCGGAATCTATGCCTTTATGAAGAAGATCCTGCTTAATTCTACGTTTACTTCTGGAATTTTGATAAAATCTGATGTGACTACGAGCCATGCGTTCGTCATCGATGTAACCAAAGCTGTCAATATAGGCTATAGCTTCATCCACAACGAATTCTGGATAACCGCCAGCAAGAAGCTTCTCGCGAAGATTAGCTTCTGTCCTGTCCTGCTTCTCTAATAAATGCAGGCCTCTCTTTTTGCATCTAGGAATTAGTATATCAGTAAGAATCTGCTCATAAGCTGATTGAGACAATTCCTTATCTTCTTCTAATTCAAAGTAAGCTACCTCAGCTTTATATAAAGTAAAATCTGTCCCATTGTCGAGACAGATTTTTACTTTTCCCTTATCTAATTTTGTAAGAGATACAACGTACATTTACTCAATAACCTCAGTTGGAATATCATCCTTCTTTTCGCCGCCAACCAAACCAATCTCAGCTTCGTCCGTTTTTGCATAATGCTCACGAATTGCATTTTCAATTTCTGCGCATACATCCGGATTTGTTCTAAGGTAGTTCTTGGCATTCTCTCTACCCTGACCAATCTTTTCGCCGAGGTATGCAAACCACGCACCTGACTTCTGGATTATGTCAAGATTTGTAGCGACATCAAGAATATCACCTTCACGAGAAATACCTTCGCCAAACATGATATCGAATTCAGCTTCTCTAAATGGTGGTGCAACCTTGTTCTTTACAATCTTTGCTCTGGTACGGTTACCGATAACTTCACCAGACTGCTTTAAAGCCTCGATACGTCTTACATCAATACGAACAGATGCATAGAATTTTAACGCTCTACCACCTGTTGTTGTCTCAGGATTTCCGAACATAACACCAACCTTCTCACGAAGCTGATTAATAAAGATAACGATACAATTTGTCTTATTAACTACACCAGTAAGCTTACGCATAGCCTGTGACATAAGTCTTGCATGAAGACCTACATGCGAATCACCCATATCTCCATCGATTTCAGCCTTTGGAACGAGGGCTGCAACTGAGTCAACTACAATGATATCAAGTGCTCCAGAACGAACCATTGTCTCAGTAATCTCAAGTGCCTGCTCACCATTATCTGGCTGAGAAATATATAAATCATCGATATTAACACCAATTGCCTTTGCATATGTAGGATCAAGCGCATGCTCAGCATCAATAAATCCAGCGATACCGCCACGCTTTTGAACCTCAGCAACTGCATGAAGTGCAAGTGTTGTTTTACCAGAAGATTCAGGTCCATAAATTTCAATAATACGTCCTTTAGGGAAACCACCCTGACCAAGAGCTATATCAAGTGAAATCGATCCAGAAGGAATCGTATCAACCTGCATACCTGCGCCTTCGCCAAGCTTCATTACAGAACCCTTACCATACTGCTTCTCAATCTGTGAAATCGCAGCTTCAAGTGCTTTTAATTTATCATCATTTGCCATTTTCAAAACCTCCGTTTGGAACATTCGTTCGTTTCTATAAAATAATATTAGCCGACATGAAATTGAATGTCAATAAAAAAATGGGAATAAATAAATTGAAATAAAGAAAATAGACGGTGACTTAAATCACCGCCTATTAATATACAAACAAAATTATTCACTGTCAAGCTATTTTCCAGCAAGTTTCTTATTTTATATGAACCATTTTTGATAATGTCCTAATATACCACAAAGGAAAATGTCCCAAAGTGGTATGATACTTTCATCAACAGATGGAGGTAACTATTATCAGAAAGGTGGAACTATCAATGGA
>JAZLJM010000050.1:0-27594 GCA_045617805.1 Pseudobutyrivibrio sp. | reverse complement strand
TCTGGTTTGTTTCTATTTTCTTTGACATATATACCTCATTTCTACTGCGGATAAGAGGCAATATGTAGAATACACGCTTTTATACCGGAGTGTAAGACTAAATTCAACCAGAAGTGGAATTTACTTTTTTATTTAACAAATTTTATAAAAAATATAAAAAAGTATTGTAAAGTAACATCTTCTGTGATATATTTTCTACTCGAATAATATTTCTATATTTAATTATCTTTTTTCAATTTCATAAGTAGTTCTTATTTTTTTACTATTCCCAATAAAACTATAAGAAACAGAGATGCAACAGTTATTGTTTTTTTGAAATTCTGGAGTTCAAAAATTTCATTTAAGTGTTAGCGATTGAATTTTAATTAGCAGAATCAATTTGATTATTGCTAATGATTTTAGATTACAAAAAATAATCTTATATAGGAGGCGATGTTTATAAATTATATTGATAATAGGAAAAAGTATATTTCACGTGAACTGTTAAAAATAAAGAGAAAAATTAGTAAGTTGCCTGATGATGACATTACGTTTTACAAAATTAATGATGTATATCGTTTTTTTCAAGGTAGGGGCGCACGGCGAAGATACTTGAAAAAGAATGACAAGGAGCTGATTGTACAGTTGGTACAAAAAAAGATGCTACAGGTTGATTACGAAAATTTGCAAAGTGAACTCCTGATGCTTGAAAAAGTTAAATATAGAAGTGAAGCCCAAAGGAAGAAGGATGAAGAGTTTTTTAGAATTCCACAGATAAAAGAAATAGTATACAAAAAATCTTTTGAAATGACACCATGGATGCAAGAAGAGTATAGTCGTAATCCTTTTCATCCAGAAAATTTGGTGCATGACACAGTTTTTGGAATAAAATGTCGTTCGAAATCAGAAGAAATTATTGCGGAGCGACTTGCTGAAAATAATATTGAATTTAGATATGAATGCTTGTTGGTATTGGAAGGCCAAAGCTTTTATCCGGATTTCACATTAAGAAGTAGGAATACGAATGAGATTAAAATTTTTGAACATTTTGGACTAGTGGATCAGGAAGAGTACTTGAAAAAATGTTTGACGAAAATAGAAATATATATTCGAAATGGATTTATTCCAGGTGTAAATTTTTTCTTTACGTTTGAGACATTAGATAGACCGTTGACAAATAGAAAAATTGAAATAGAAATCGAAAAGATACTTAATTCAGAATTGTGATTTATAAAGGAGTTTGAAAAATATGAAAGCAAAAGTAATTGCAAGAGAACCATTTTTTAAGAAATATTTTGATGCCAAGGAAAAATTGGCTGAGGACATTAGAGCTGTTGTTTCAGGAAATGATTTTTTGTTTAGAGGAATTTTCTGGGGAGTGGCTGTGGCTGCTTTGATAGTTAGTGTGATTGGTTTGCAAAAAATTAATCATTTAAATAAAGTGGCTGCTTCTGATTCTATTAGCACACTTTTGGAAACTGATGTGGAAGGAATTAAGGATAGCGAATTTTACTTATCCTTAGAATCAAATGTAGAAAAGGATTTGCAGCCAGCGATTCAAAAATATGTAAAGGATTATTTGAAGAGTAAGAAGTATAGTGAATTTTTTGATGAAACAACAAAAGAGGCGTTTGCAAAAGAGATTGAGCAGATGATTATGAAAGAGATAACTACAAATAATTCACTTACAAAAGAGCAGGAAAGTGAAATAAAAAAGCTTGTTGAAGAAAAAATAGCAGCTATCGATTATTCGCAAATTGAAGAGCAGATTAAAAATGCAATTTCGAATTTAGATAATAAGACAGAGGTGTCAATTGAAGGCATGGAAGAACAGATTCTTGAAATTGTTCGTAAGCGTGCTGATGAAAATATTGTAAAAATTTCTGACGATATTAATTCTTCAAATAGGCAATTGCAGCAGGTTATCAATAATCTTCAGTTGAAGATACAGGAAGAAAATGCAATACGTGATGAATACAATAATGCAAAATTTGAGTCAATTCTTAATCAGTTGGATTCAAACTATGCTGAGTTGATTGAATTGATAAAAACAACAAATGGTCGCATTTCTGATCCGACAAATCATGAGTATTTTCAATATGGCTACGACTCAACAAGTGGTGCAGCAGGATATTATATTGATGGCGAGTTTAAGCCATTTTAAAGGAGAAAAGTGAGAATGAAAAAAGTTAGAATTGTTAGCGTAATGCTAGGATTATTAGTTGCAATAGGGCAGTTTCCGATTTTTGCGGTAACTGCCAGGGCTGCGGAAACAGATTCGGCAACCTGCTATGATGTTGAAAGAAATCAGGAAGAAATTTCTCAAAAGCAGGGGGCTGAATCACAGGAAGAAATTTCCCAAAATCAAGGGGCTGAATCACAGGAAGAAATTTCTCAAAACCAGGAATTAGATTCACCAGAAGAAATAGATGATGTTCAGGAAATAGCTTCTGCGGAGAGTGTTGTTTTGGAGGAAGAAGAAACTTTATCAGGAGAAATCGTTGCTTGTGAAGAGGGAAGCTGCATAACTTTGGTGGAAACAAATTCGTATTCGGAAGAGGTGGCATCAGAAGATGGTTTTGATGTAATTGAATGTGAGTGGACATATGAGACCGTGGATGAATATTTGTTAGATGAAGATCTTGAAGAAGAACTTTTAGATGCCCTGGAAAAAGAAGATATGCAGGAGCTTGATGGATTAAATTTAAGTGAAGAAGAACTTGAAAAGCTGGATGTTTTCGGTGAAGATGCTATGGATAGTCAGGGTGGAAATGCAAAAGATGCTATGGATAGACGAGGTGGAAAGTCTGGTGATACTATAGATAATCCAGATATAAGTGCTGAAGAAAATATGACTAATCAAACTAGAAGTAATGGCAAAATTGAGGTTAGTCAAAACAATAGTGATGAAAATAATTCTGGCACCATCAGGAATGTAAGTACAGCTAGAACGTTGGATGAGCAAAGAACTGCCCATAAGTCAGACTACACCAAGGCTACAAGTACCCCTAGAGAAATATGTGACTCACGAGATTTATGTGAACCAAAGGAGGTACAATGCGAAGAATAATATCAATGGGTTTGACCTGTTCAATGATTTTATCAACTGCTATTTCAAATCCGATGTATGTTAAAGCTGAAGAAGCTCCACAGAATCAAGCAGTGCAGTATGCTTTGAATCTAGAAAAAAATCTTGATGAAAACATCAATAAGATTGAGGGAGATACAATAAATGTAAATTCCAATAAGAACAAGGGAAATACTATAAATGTAAATTCCAATAAAAGTGAGGGAGATACTACAAATTCAAATTCCAATTCAGTTGAGGAATATTATCAAAAAGTTAAAGAAATAAAGGTTGACGAGCATGGTACTTTTATTCCGTTTCGGTCAAGCTATGTGAGGTATCTTTCTTATCATGCATCTGAAAAGAGCGAGGTTGTAAAATCAATTTGGAAGCGACTTTTTTATGAAGAATTACAATATACCCCAATAGCCGATTCAGCTGGTGGAGTAGATGGTGCTGGAGCAAATAGTGAAGCTGGTGGAGCAGATGGTGCTGGAGCAAATAGTCAAGCTACTGGAATTGCTGGCGACATAGCTGCAGGGACTTCTGCAAAATGGAGTGACAAGTACTATGATGACTATCTGTGTATCGGGGGCGAGATAAAATCCTCGAAAGGAATGGTGGCGTATTTGGATCCAGAGTTTAGTGGATATTTGGTGTTGACGCTGCGTCATAATCCAGAATTTTTGGAGGAATTACTCTCTGATGAATCACATGGTTTTCACGATATTGTAGCTAATTATCTGAAAAAAGCGCCATCTTCATATCCTTATATCGAGGAATATTTCTTGGATGTTACAAAGGATGGTACCTTTATTGGAACGGGTATGGATGATCCTGATAATATGATGAAAAAGTATCAGGTTGATTATGATTTGCTACATATTTTTGCAAATAGATGGGATGAATTGAATCAGCTTCAAATCGATTGGGCATTATCATATATGTCAGAAATTTATGCAGACTATGTAAAGCATCATGACGATGGTCTTTCGATGGCAGAAAATGCTGTTTGTAAGAAAAAAGTTGGTGATGAAGAAATCGAATATAGACCTTTGTATGATTTGATGGCACGAAGCGAAGTGGGAGCAAAATCAAATTTGTATCAGCAGGAATTTTTTGATTATGTGGTTGGAACTCCTGAAAATATAAATGATTTACCTCACGGGCTAGGTGATTGGCTTTCAAAAGCTTTTGATATAAGTGATGATGAAATTCGAACTATAGATTCGATTTATGATATTTTTACTGATGAAGCACATTGTATTCCAGGGTGCGATAAATGTGGTGAGCCAGCGTCGTATGCGAATGCGTTGGCATATTATGTTACTTTTTCAAATGATAAGTATTATAAAAAAATACGAGAATTAATAACAAAAAATAAGATAGCGTATCAGGCAATGATTGATTGGAAGGATCATTATGAATATATCCACAATAGAGATGGCGATATTTTATTTACTCAATACAACATAGGCTGGTCAGATAGAGATAGTGATTATCATGGTTGGCATGGACAAGGCTATCATACATCAGCCTCAGCTTCAGTTAGTGGAAATATTTATCTGGCTGATAAGCTTACTTCAAATTCAACAAAAATAACTTTGTCGGTTCAAGGCGGATCTTCTGGGGCGACACTTTACACCGCTGGAGGTAAAAAATTAATTTCTTCAAGTGCAAGTGGAAGTGATAGCTCTACATCCAGCAGACAGACGTTAACTTTGAATTTGGCAGGATTTACTGCGGATGAATTGCAGAATGCGTATGTGTATGCAAGTGTGTCAAGTCACGATAGTGCAACAGTAAATAATTCTACTTGCAATGGTGCTTTAGCAAATGCGAATGTCTATAGTATCAAGGTGCACAGAAAAATCGCGACCTGCTACGAGCACGAACCTGCACATCACAACTATTTGTGTCAGTACGTATGGAATGATGATTTTTCAAAGTGCGTAGCGTATGCTACCTGCAGCGAGGACAGAAGCCACACTACGATAGCTTATTCGCAGAGCATTTCGCATACAGAGGATGAAGAAAATGATTACTACACTCCTGTTTTTCTCGAGGCAAGTGGTGTTGATTCAAAGACAAAGGTTGTACCTAAAAACACAATTGTTGGTTCAAGCAAGTCTTTGAATTTGAACGATTCTCAGGTTGTCAGTGGAAAAATCTATCAAAAGGATGAGTCAGAAAAAGTTGTATTTCATGGTGAAGGTGTATCAGCTTCTTCACATGCAGGTGTTTCATTTTCTATATTAAAGGGAGCTATACCTGAAAATACAAATAATTTAACTTTTAATGTAAGAGCTGGCTATGTTTCAATTGTGCTTTATCTGGATGGAGAACCGATTTCTGAAAATTCATTAGGAAATATGGATGATGAGGCTGATAGGTCTATCAGTATCGATTTGTCACGTTATTCAAGTAAACAGATTAGTCGAATGTATGCAGCAGGTTATATGGAAAGTCATAACAAAACTCGTTGGGCGTATGGCTTGGAACATCGCAGTACGTCAACTGTTCAGCTAAAAAGTGTAGTGGCAAAGTATTGATATTTCGTCAAGCTGAGTTTTAGGTGGTTTTGTGAATATTAATATGCAGAATTGATGTTGAGATTATTATGTAAGTTTTCTCGATTTCATAGGATTTGTATGCTATAATGTGTCTCATGTTAAAAGATATATTTTCAAATAGTAAGTTAATAGCAAAATTAGCAAGAAATGATTTTAAACAGAAATTTGCTGGCTCAACACTTGGTGTCATTTGGGCTTTTGTGCAACCAATCATTACGATTTTAGTTTATTGGATTGTTTTTGATAAGGCTTTAAATGCAGGCACGCAAGGCACAAAGGCAGGTATTACAGCACCCTTTGTTTTATGGTTGTCAGCAGGTATTGTGCCATGGTTCTACTTTTCGGAGGTGTTGAACTGCGGTACAGTCGTACTTAACGAGTACAATTATTTGGTTAAAAAAGTAGTTTTCCCAATTAATGTATTACCAATTGTAAAGGCTGTTTCAAGTTTATTTGTACATGTATTTTTTGTGGGATTTACATTTATCCTATTTATATGTTATAGATTTCCGATAACATTTTATGTAGTGCAGGTGATTTACTATTCGTTTGCAATGTTTGTTTTGGCGGTAGGAATAATTTATCTTACCAGTGCACTTTGTGTGTTTTTCAGAGATATGGCGCAGCTTGTAAATATCATTCTTCAGATTGGTGTTTGGGCGACTCCAATCATGTGGAATTTCGACGGTATGATTGATAGGATTCCACATTGGTTGGCTGTTGTGCTTCAGCTTAATCCGATGTATTACATCACAAATGGTTATCGTGATAGCTTTATTTCAGGTGTTGGTTTTTGGGAGCACCCAGGTTTGACAGTATACTTTTGGTGTTTTACGCTTTTGGTATTTTTGCTTGGAACCCATGTTTTCAAAAAGCTTCAGCCACAATTTGCCGATGTATTATAATTTGTCGGCTCGAGGGTGCCTCTTAGTTATTTGATATTTGGAGGAAGAGTTATATTGCTATAATCCAGCATGATACTCTTCATATTATTGACATGATACACAAGATTACTTTTTTTAAAAAAATTACTAATATTCTTTTTAGTAGAAAATTTGTAACATTCCAAGGGCAAAGATTAATCGTTTTTGCTCTTGGAGTGTTTCTTATTTTGGATTCATTTTCAACTGTTACTTTGGCGCAGGAAACGCCATGGAAGGTTGAACTGGTTTCACATCGAGGTTACTCGCATTACTATCCAGATAACACCTTGACAGCGTTTCAGGCGGCAATTGATGCTGGCACAAAAGCAGTAGAGCTTGATGTGCGAAAAACATCAGATGGAGCTTATGTAATCTATCATGATGATACCGTTGCAAAATTAACTGGCAAGCCGAATGATACTACTGGAATTAAAAAGTATACCTTAGAGCAGGTCAAAAGCTTCGATAATGGTACTTGGTTTGATGCAAAATTTGCTGGCGAACAGATTCCGACATTAGATGAGGCTTTAGCACTTTTTGAGGGCACGGATGTAACGATTTTTGTAGAATTAAAGGATGTTGGTCGTTCAAAGAAATATCCTCAAGATGTATATTCGATAGTAAAAGCACATGGTTTGCTTGATCAAGTTGTTTTTTCGTCCTTTAAGTATGCTTATCTAAAGCAAATCAAGAAACTGAACTACAGTCAGCCTGTCATGAAGCTTACGGGTACCGCTAGCCTTGACTTGGCAAAAAAGTGTCCTGCTGATTATTATGGTATCAATATGGCAGCCTGCAATCCGACTGTTGTTCGAGTTTACCACGAAGCAGGAGCTTTGGTTTATGCCTATACTCCACAAGATGCGATAGAGGGAATGGCTCTGCAAAATATGGGAGTAGATGGGTTCATCACGGATTATGTAAGTGTGGATGAGCTGGTAATTCCTGCTGATTTTGATTGAAAATAAATCAGGTGGGAATTTTAGTGATTTGGAGACTGGTCGTCTGTTAATACTTTTATAGAATAAAGCTGGTAAGAATTGTTTCTATTTTAGAAATTGACTAGTTGAAATGCAGTTTTTGTTTTTGGTGGATATCATTTTTTTATAGGGAAATGATATTATTTATATAATATTTTTTTAGGAGTTCGTATGTCTGATTACGTCATTCAAGTAAAAAATGTAGATAAAGTTTATAAGCTTTTTGATAGCAACAAGGCTAGAGTTGCTCATACGCTAGGGCTTACCCGAAAGAAAAATTATCGCGAGCATTATGCACTTTCAGATGTTAGCTTTGATGTAAAAAAGGGCGAGTGTGTAGGTCTTATTGGAACGAATGGTTCTGGAAAATCTACAATTCTCAAAATCATCACGGGTGTACTTTCGCCAACAAAGGGTGATGTTATTGTCGATGGTAGAATTTCTGCCCTCCTAGAGCTTGGAGCTGGCTTCAATCAGGAATATACTGGCATGGAAAACATCTATCTAAACGGAACTATGCTTGGGTATTCAAAAGAAGAAATAGATGAAAAGCTTGATGATATTCTCAATTTTGCGGACATCGGCGAGTTCGTTTTTCAACCAGTGAAGACATATTCGAGCGGTATGTTTGTACGTCTTGCTTTTGCGGTAGCTATCAATATTGATCCGGAAATTCTCATCGTTGACGAAGCACTTTCTGTAGGTGATGTATTTTTCCAGGCAAAGTGCTA
This sequence comes from Pseudobutyrivibrio sp., assembly GCA_045617805.1. Taxonomy (GTDB): domain Bacteria; phylum Bacillota; class Clostridia; order Lachnospirales; family Lachnospiraceae; genus Pseudobutyrivibrio. The sequence goes on along the minus strand of JAZLJM010000050.1, from coordinate 19,341 downwards.
TAAGAAATTTGAAGACTTTAAGGCTGCTGGTAAGACAATTTTATTTGTTTCACATGATTTGGGTGCTATCAGCAAATACTGCGATAAAGCAGTTCTTATAAACAAAGGAAACAAGGTGGCTGAAGGTACGCCTAAGGATATGATTGATATCTACAAGAAGATTCTTGTAGGGCAGGAGCCTGTGATTAAGGATGATGCTATTAACCATGTTGAGAGTGATAACAAGATAGCTGATAGAAATTCAGTAAATACCACAGGTAAAGAAGCTGCGTCAACCTGGAAATCAAATTTCCAGATTAATCCGAATCTAAATGAATATGGTGATGGTAAAGCTAAAATTATCGATTTTGCAATAATCGATGATGCTGGCACATATACCAATGCAATCATGAAGGGCTCGACATTTACAGTTAAGTCTAAGGTGCATTTTTTTGAAGATATAGAGAATCCAATTTTTACACTGACTTTTAAGACACTTAAGGGTATAGATGTGACTGGAACTAACACTATGTACGAAAAATGTGACGTCGGGATATGTAAAGCTGGCGAAGAGTTTGTAGCAACCTTTACTCAGCAAATGGATATGCAGGGCGGAGAATACCTTATGTCGATTAGCTGTACAGGCTATGATGGCGTTGATTTTGTGGCACATCATAGATTGTATGATGTTGTGAATCTCACTGTTGTAAGTACAAAGAATACAGTGGGATATTATGACATGAATTCAATGGTAAGTGTAGAGAAAGTGGAAGAAGCTTAATAGATAAAATGAAGCGTATTTAAAAGGCTCACAGGGGAAATCCTGATGAGTCTTTTTTTTGTGGGATAATTGAGGTGCCAGGCACCTGTAAATCTACCCCTCTCAGTCAGCTACGCTGACAGCTCTCCCCTTATAGGGGCGAGCCGGGAATTGAGAAGAGGGGGAGCCGGGAATTGAGAGGAGGGTGAGCCAGGATTTGTGAAATGATGAGAAAATTCTAAATATTTTATGAAAATATCAAATACTTTTTTCGAATCGTATAAAATAGTGATATGTGATGGAAAGAGGTAGAATATGAAGAGAATTACTTCGATTTTTTTAACAATAAGTATAATGTCTGTATTTTTACTTAGTGGCTGCACGCCATCATCGCAGGATGAATATGTGTGTGAAGTTACTATGGGTAAGGTGTTGTCGATGGATGTGAGTAAGGTATCGGATGAAGATTCCCTGATGGCTTGTGAAAATACAGTTGAAGGTTTGTATTTATTTGATAAAGACCAAAATGTGATAGGCGGAATGGCTGAGTCTTACGAGGTGTCGGAGGATGGTTTGACTTATATTTTTCATTTGCGTGATGCGAAGTGGGATAATAGCGACCCGGTAACAGCAGAAGATTTTGTGTTTGGGTGGAGAAGACTTTTGCAAGAAAGAGGCCCTTATGCTTCATTACTTACAGATACTGCACCAGTAAAAAATGCTCGAGCAATTTATTATGGAGATGGAAATGGAAATTACATGGATATTTCTGAGCTTGGTGTTTATGCAGATGACGAAAAGACTTTTAGAGTGGAGCTTGAGATGCCAGTACCTTATTTTTATAGTATTGTGGGATTTCCAAGTTTGGCACCGTTGAATGAAGATTTTTTTAATTCCCTTGAGGAGGGAATGTATGGCACTTCACCTGATACAATTATGTGTAATGGACCGTTTGTACTTGAGAGCTATATGCCGGGAACTTCTCTTGTGAGATTCAAGAAAAATAAGTCATATTGGAACAAGGATGCGGTGAAGGTTCCAGGTGTGAAGCTGCTTACAGTTTCTTCGGTTGATGTTGCTGTGGAGGCGTTTGAAAATAATTTTTGCGATATAGTTGAAATAAGTGGTTCGCATATTGAAGAAGCAAAGAAAGATGACGAGCTGAAGGATTGTATTCTTTCGTGTGAATCATGTGGACAGGGATTTTTGACTTGTAATGTTGAAGGAGATTTAAAAAATACAAATTTGCGACTTGCAATTTCAAATGCCATTGATAGAGAGAGTATTGTTTCAAATGTTTTGAACGATAATGCAGAACCCTCGTATAGTTCTTGCTGCAAGAATTTGTATTTTAATCCAGTGACTGGTGAAGACTTTACGAAGGAACCTGAGGCTTATAGCGAATATTGCTCATACGATTTGAAAAAGGCTGGAAACTATTTTGAGTTAGCAAAGAAGGAATTGAAAAAGGATCATATTGAAATTGAACTTACGATAAAATCTGATGCTCAAGGCGTAAAGATGGGAGCTGCTATTAAGGAACAGTTAGAACAGAATTTAGATGGACTGGTAATTAATCTTAATGCAGTAAGCTTTGCTGAGAGATTACAGAAAGAAATAGAGCATGATTATGAGATGATACTTGGTAATTGGAGTCCTGATTATCCAGACCCTAAAACGTTTATGGATATGTATATTTCTGATTCAGCAACAAACAGAAGTGGTTTTTCAAATAAGGAATTTGATGACCTTATGGAAAAATGTTATGAGACAGATTACGTTTATGATGAAGAAAAAAGATTTTATGCTTTGCAGGATGCGGATATGTTGCTAGTAAAAAATGCGGCAAAAATTCCGTTATATGTTTCTAAAAAATGTTTATTGGTAAATCCAGATGTATCGGGAGCAGCGAGGCCTCCTGTAACATTGAAATCTTTTATAGAATTTGAAAAGGTGGTGAGTGAAGAATGAAAAAGTATTTGTTAAAACGTACTGTAATTACATTTTTTACCTTGCTTATCATCATTTTCGTGATTTTTGCTTTGGTGCGAGTTGTTCCAGGAAATCCATTTCCAGTTGAAAAAATGACGGCTGAGCAAATCGCGCAAAAGCGTGCTGAGATGGGACTTGATGATCCGATTTTGGTTCAGTTTGGCAGATATATGTCGAATTTCCTGCAAGGAGATTTTGGAGTTGGAACTTCCCTTTATCAGGGAGCACCAATAAAGAGTGTTTTGAAATATTGCGTTGCAAATTCCTTCAAAATAGGCGGATTTGCTGTTTTGATGGGAGTTGTGCCGGGGATTTTGTTTGGTATTTTTTCGGCATTATATAAGGGTGGACTTTTCGATAAGCTCTGTTCGATCCTGTCTGTTCTTGGAATATGTCTGCCGACGTATGTATTTTTGATTTTTATTCAAAAATTTTTAGCATTTGATTTGGGTATTTTTCCTCCATTTTTTGATGAGGGAGAGTTTTTTTATTCAGCCTTTATTCCAGCGTTTTCTATGGGTATTTTTTCTTTTGCGACAGTGCTAAAATTCACGAGAAATGAGATGGTTGATGTTTTAGCAAGTGATTATATAATGCTTGTTGAATCTAAGGGGGTATATGGTCCTGCTGTGATATTCAAACATGCTCTTAGAAATTCGCTGATTCCACTCGTTACAGTAATTGGCCCAATAATTGTTGATTTGCTCACAGGTGCTGCAGTAATTGAAACTATTTATGGCATAAATGGTATGGGTCGAGTTATGGTAGATGCTATTGTGGGCGATGGAATTGATTACAATTATGTTTTGATTTTATCGATAATTTATTCGGCACTATATATTTTGATGATGTTTGTACTTGATATTTTGTATGGAATTATTGACCCTAGAGTTACGGCATGTGAGGAAGCGTAAAATTTACTAAAATCTGAGGAGACTTAACGATGGATATTTATGAGAGCGATTTTGTGTTTGTAAATGAAATAAATGATGATTACTTTACTTCAAAGGAAACCGCGACATATTTTCAGATGGTGCTTAAACGCTTTTTTTCGGAAAAGAAAGCTGTGGCAGGTCTTGTAATTGTGCTGGTGATTATGCTTTTGGCGGTCTTTGGACCGATTTTTGCAAAGCATACCTATTCGGAAATTATTTCAGTAAAAGTGGATGGCAAAGAGGTTGCGGCTACCTGTGTTAAACCGACTCTTAAGATTTCTGAGGATGACCCGGAGCATTATATGTTTGCGGGTGAGACGTTTTTGTTTGGAACAGATGATTTGGGACGAGATCTTTTCGCTAGAACAACTCGAGGTGCCAGAGTATCTGTGTTGATTGCATTTGTTACGATTTTAATCGATGTGATTTTTGGAATCAGCTTTGGCCTTGTTAGTGGTTATGTTGGCGGAAAAGTGGATGCTGTTATGCAGCGATTTATTGAAATTGTAAACAGTGTGCCGCGTCTGGTTATCGTATCAATCCTTGCGATTTTTATGCCAAAAGGAATTGGGCTTGTAATCGTGGCCCTTGCGATAACGGAATGGATTCCGATGAGTAAAATTGCCAGAGCTCAGATGTTAAAAATTAAAAATCTTGAATTTGTTATGGCTAGCAGAACCCTGGGGGCTAGCGATGTACATATTATTTTTTCAGATGTGTTACCAAATGCGTTGGGGCAGCTTGTTACACAGGTTTTAGTTTCTATTCCTGGTGCAATTTTTACAGAAAGCTTCTTAAGCTTTGTAGGTGTCGGAATTATGCCACCAGAGTGTTCAATTGGTTCTCTTATTGAAGCTGGATTCCAGAATTTGACAATTTTGTCTTATCAGATTGTGCCACCGACTCTCATTTTGGCACTTCTTATGATTGGCTTTAATGCAATTGGCGAGGGAATAAAAAAGGCTACGACAGTAGGTCTTGGCGATATCTAGGGATGTAGGGAAAATAGGAAAGTGGAAAAATGATTTATGCTAGGGGTACTTGAGCGTTAATGAAAAATAGGAAGTAGAAAAAAGATTCACGATAGGACTCCGTGCGTGTTAATGAAAAATAGGAAATAGAAAAAAGATTCACGATAGGTAGAAAAGTATGATAAATACAAAAGAAAAGAATACTGGGAAAACTGAAAATGCGGATTACAGATTAAGGAGTAGAATTGATGACGAAACGATTTTAAAGGTTCGTGATTTACATATTTCTTTTTCTACGAAAAAAGGAAAAATACATGCTATTCGCGGCGTCGATTTTGATTTGAAACGCGGTGAGTGTATTGCGATTGTAGGTGAATCTGGTTCTGGAAAATCAGCAACAGTAAAGGCTCTGAGCGGTCTTATGGCAGAAAATGCCCAGATTGAATCGGGCAGTATTGAATTAACCTACAAGAATGAATACGAAAATCTGGTGACTGTTGATGTCGCTCAAATGGATAAGAAATGGATTAGAAAAAATCTAAATGGCAAGAAGGTTGCCATGGTTTTTCAGGACCCTATGACAAGTCTCGACCCACTTATGCCGATAGGAAAGCAGATTATGGAAGGTATGCTGTGGAATGACAAGGGGCTTACAAGAGATGTGGCTGAAGCGCGAGCTAAGGAGCTACTTAATGAGGTTGGAATTACCGATGTAGATACGACTATGAAGCAGTTTCCTCATGAGCTTTCTGGTGGAATGCGTCAACGTGTTGTTATTGCGATTGCGCTTTCCTGCGACCCTGAGATTTTGATATGTGATGAGCCTACGACAGCTTTAGATGTTACGATGCAGGCTAAGATTTTGGATTTGATTGTAGATTTGCAGATTAAGCGTGGTTTGTCTGTGATTTTTATTACTCATAATCTTGGTGTTGTAGCAAAAGTGGCAGACTACATCTATGTCATGTATGCTGGCAAGGTTGTTGAAAAAGGCAATGAAATTGATATTTTCTTTAATCCTAAGCATCCGTATACCTGGGGACTTCTTGCATCAATGCCACAAAAAGATACATCAGACAAGCGACTTTACTGTATCCCTGGCACACCGCCGAATCTTCTCTATGAAGTTAAGGGGGATGCATTTGCTCCTCGAAATAAATTTGCTATGAAGGTGGACTACAAGCAGGAGCCACCGATGTTTCAGATAAATAGGACGCACTTCGCTGCAACCTGGCTTCTGGATGAGCGTGCTCCAAAGATTGACCCACCTGAAGAAATCCAGGGATTGATTAAGCGCTTGAAGAAGGAATTGGCGGCTAGCCTTACGGAGTAGAGTTAGGATAAAGAAGAGTTAGTGGCTGGAATTGCGGAATAGTGTGGGATAGAAACGAGTTTGTGGCTACCATTATGGAATAGCGTAGAAATAGAAGGTGACAGGTTTTAGGAAATAGTTGAGAAAAAGAAAGTGACAGGTTATAGGAAATAGTGGAGAAATAGAAAGTGACAGGTTTTTAGGAAATAGTGGAGAAAAAGTATGGCGACACCAATTTTGAAGGTTGAGGATTTACAAAAGCATTTTAAAGCAAAAAATGGGCACACTGTTAAGGCAGTAAATGGCGTGTCCTTTGAGATTATGCCTAAAACTACATATGGTCTTGTTGGCGAATCTGGCTCAGGAAAATCTACAATAGGAAAATGCATTATTCACCTGGAGGAAGCTACTTCTGGAAAAATTATTTTTAAAGATAATGATATTTCGGGCAAGCTGACAAAAGAAAATAAATCTATGCTACGTACAAGTATGCAGATGATTTTTCAGGATCCGATGGCATCATTAAATCCTAAGAAAACAATAGGTGATATTGTTGGAGAAGGCCTAGATATTCATCATTCCTACAGCTCAAGAGAGGAACGCTATGAAAAAATTTGCAATATCCTAAAGCGCACAGGTCTTAGTGAGCAGTATTTCAACAGATATCCAGGTCAGCTTTCCGGCGGACAGCGTCAGCGTGCTGGAATTAGCCGCGCACTGATATTAAACCCTGATTTGATTATTGCAGATGAGTGCATATCTGCACTTGATGTATCTGTTCAGGCACAGGTAGTAAATCTAATTAGTGATATTCAGGAGGAGATGGGTACCGCTTTTCTCTTTATTGCTCATGACCTTTCTATGGTTAAATACATTTCTGATAAAATAGGTGTTTTGCATTTAGGATATCTACTTGAAACTGGAACACCTGAGGAGATTTTTTCAAATCCAGTGCACCCATACACCAAGAGCCTCTTAGATACAATTCCGACCATCAATCCAGTTACCGAAAAGAGGCAGCGTTTATTAAATTATGACTACAAAACTTCAGGTCTCGATTATTCTAAAGGCACCTGGACGCATGTTGAAGGAGAGCATTTTGTGTTGCTGTAAATTATGGGGGATATTAGAGTGTTTAAAAAATGGCTGTTTTGAAAATGGTAACCCAAAAAGCAAAATATTTCAGTTTTTGGGTTATAGAATATAGTTAAAAAATTTGATGTATCACTGAAAGCTGAGCAATTGGTAACCACAAATTCGTAAATTTTGGAATTTTGGGTTATTCATGAAGTAAACATTGTATTTTCAAAATCAAAATGGTAACCCAAAAGTTTCAAAATATGACTTTTTGGGTTACCATTTTAAAAACAGCGTATTTGAAAATAGTGATGTGTAACCCCAAATAGAAAAATATTGAGATTTTGGTTTATTATTAATCGCGGCGAAAGTGTTTCGTATGAAAATAATGTACATCCGCGCTTATATTGTGTTTAGGCGGCGCGGGATTATGGTTACTAGATTACGATTTATTATTCTTAACTATCCTATTAAAAAAACGCGGTGAAGTGTTTCGCGTGATGGTGCCATACATCCGCGCTTTATTTTTCCAGCTAGCTCTCATATTTGGACTTTAGTATGTTAGTACACAACAATCGCATAACTCTAGCACTGAACCATAATTTTTGGTAAAATAAAGTGATATATTGGCGTAGCAGAAGCAATGCATTTACGCGTGATGATTAAAATTCTTTAACAAAAGAGGCATGGAATGGTTCAGGAAAAATACAACAAACTAATTTTTGATTCAGCAGATGAAGAGAGCTTACGTAGATATTCGCATCTACGTCTAAATGCACTTTCTGTGATAGATTTTACAAAAGAGGATAAGGTGCTTCTTATTGGTGAATCTTCTGAGGCAATCGTGGAAGGACTGTCTGAGATGGCAGGGCTTGTGGCACGTGACGCAGCATCTTCAAATGTACTTTTTGACTATATCATTTCATTTGAACCAATGGATTCAACTCCAGCTACACTTGCTGAGAAGCTGGTAGATGGCGGTATTTTTGTATACGTCGGTTCTAAAAAGACCATGTCTGAAAAATTTGTCTTAAGCCTTGTGAAGGAGTCAAATTACGAGTTGGTTTCTTCGTACAAGCTTTGGCCAAATTATCTATATACTACCGAGATTTTTGCAAACATGAGCTATCAGGAGAATTTTTCTCATGTGCCTGTAGCGCCAAAGGATTGCGACTATCTCGTGATTTCCCGCAAGAAAAAACAGAACAGCATGTCCGCTCAGGAAACTGAGGTTGGTGCAAGGACTGTCTCTTCTCAGGAAACTGAGGCAGGTGCAAAGACTGTCTTTTCTAAGGAAACGGCGACAGTTGCAAAGACCGTCTCTTCCAAGTTTGAAGGTACTTCTTTTTCAAAAAGAAATAAGGACCTTATCATCTACCGTAAGCTTTCCAATGAAAGATCACCAAAATATTCAGTAATCACAGATATTGTCAGCCGCAGCGGTCATCTTGTGGTTTTGAAAAGACCTGCAGGTGAAAGTGCACAGGAACATATTAATCGTGTGATGGATTCTTATGAGGGCCTCAAGTCGACTTTTGAAGGCTCTGTTTTTGGTGTAAATAAAAGTGAGCTTGTGGACGGAGTTATTGAGAGCGAATTTTTATCAGGAAAGCAGTTGACTAAGGAATCTGCAGTAGATTTTATCGAAAATATCAAGAAAACTTATATGTCAAAGGCACAGACCTTCACAATGACTGAGGGCTTTAAAGAGGTCTTTGGTGATGTGACAATTCCAGTAGGCGTGCTTGCTGCAAAGTATATCGATATTGATTTGATTTTTGAGAATCTTATCGTTCAGGATGAAAAATGGAATGTGATTGATTTTGAGTGGTGCTTTGATTTCCCTATCCCTATCAATTACATCTTTTATAGAGCAAAAAAATTCTCTGATTTGCCACCTCATCTCTATGATATTTCTGCTGAGGAAGTGGAAGCTTATGAGCAGATGGAGGAGCATTTTCAGAGCAAATACGCTTTTGAGGGCGTTTACAATCTTCACGAAATCGAGAAAAAAATTAAGGGACAGAACCGCGGTAATCAGGATTTTACAATTGCAAGCCGCGATTATCAGATAAAGCAGCTTAAACAGCAGATTGTTGAGAAGGATGTTCACATTAGAAATATCACTTCTGAGCGAGATGATTTTGAGCGCAAATACAATCAGATTGTTTCGACCAAGGGTTATCAGATGCTAGAGGGCTGGAGAAGCTTTAAGAGTATTTTTACAGGCGAGGTTAACCCTAGACGCGAGGCGAAAAAACAGGCAAAGCAGCTTGCCAAGACTACTAAAGTCGAGGCAAAACAAAAAGCCAAGGCACTTGCCAAGGAGCAGAAGGCAAATAAAAAGCCAGCACCTGCAGCTAATGGCAAGAAACAAAAGGGGCAGCCTACAATTGCAATCCATGCACATATATTTTATGTAGATTTAATTTCTGAGTTTGCTTCTTATTTTGAGAACATGCCTTTCAAATTTGATTTGTATCTTTCTGTTCAGGAAGGCACAGATGAAAAGGCTATCAGAACTGTTCTAAAGCCGATAAAGCAGATTCAAACCCTTGATATCAGAGCCTTGCCAAACCGCGGTCGTGATATCGCACCACTTTATTGCAAGTTCGCACCCGAAATATTAAAACACGATTATTTTTTACATATTCATACAAAAAAATCGTTGTACTCTGGTGTAGAAAAGGGTCAGTGGCGCAAGTATTGTCTTGAGGTGCTACTGGGTTCCAGCAAGCAGATTAATTACATTTTTGATTTGTTTGAAAACAAAAATGCAGGTCTTGTTTATCCTGATATTCAGGAAGAGATTCCTATGATTGCATATTCTTGGCTTGCAAATGAAGCACAGGGGCGTGCTCTTTTAAAGGAATACGGCATTACAGATGTTCCAGAGGTCTTCAATTATCCAGCAGGCAGCTTTTTCTGGGCTCGTACTGATGCACTCAGACCGCTTCTTGAGCATGGCTACACCTACGAGGATTTTCCTAGAGAGCAGGGGCAGACAGATGGCACCCTGGCGCATACTTTGGAGCGTGTGATTCCATTTATTTCCCGCAAGCAGGGGTATGATGACTACATCCTCTACCTCAATGAAGAGGATACCTGCAAAAATACGTCACTTCGCCCATTTTCAAAGCTTTTCAAGATGGACAAGCAGTTGCTTACCATGAAGCTCGGGGCTTATGATGTGGTGTCGTTTGACATTTTTGATACGCTTATTGCACGTACGATAGCAGCACCAAATGACTTGTATAAGGTCATGGGTGAGATGATAAAGGAAAAATATCAAATTGACTGCGATTTTCTGAAAATTCGAAAAGCTGCCGAGGTAGCTGTGGCAAAGAGCCAGGGGGCTTACGGCACAATCGACCATATCTATCAGGTGATTTCAGAAAATGAGCTTATCGGCGAGTATGCCATGGCTTTAAAGCAGTTAGAAATTGATTTGGAATTCAAGCTTTGCGTCCCTAGAAAGGAAATGGTTGAGGTTTTCAATGCCCTAAAGACCATGGACTGCAAGGTTATTCTCACAAGCGATATGTATTTGACCAAGGTAAATATCGTAGCTATGCTTCATAAATGCGGTATCACAGGCTACGACGAGCTTTTCCTTTCTTGTGAATGTGGCGGTCGCAAGGATGATGGCAGTCTCTGGGATATAGTTTTTTCTATGTACAGCCCAGAAAAATTTATCCATGTGGGAGACAATTTCCGCTCTGATTCGCAGATTCTTATGGACAGAGGTGTGGATAGCTTCGCTATTTTAAATGGTAAGGCGATGCTTGAAATATCACCTTTTAAACATTTGCTTGAAAGTGATTTTGACAAAAATCGTATTGATTACAAGAATTCTTCCTGCCTAAGCGGCGCAGATTCGCTCATCTTGGGAAACGCCATAAATGGTGGAATTTTCAACTCGCCATTTGCGTATAATGCTCAGGGTCAGGTGCAGTTTAGGGATGCATACGATTTTGGCTATACGACCTTAGGCCCGCTGCTTACTTATTTTGCGCAGTGGATAATCAAAGAAAATGCAGACACAAACAAGCGACTTTTGCTTTTGGCTCGCGAGGGCTACATGCTTGAGAAAATTTTGAAATGCTTTACAAACGCCAAGGACGTCAAGGGGCTTGATTCAAAGTATTTCCTTTGCTCGCGTCGAGCTGTTTCGGTGCCAGCGATAGCAGATGATGAGGATTTAGAGGAGCTTTTATCACAAAAATACGAGGGTAGCTTTTCTAATCTTTTGCAGGAGCGTCTGGGACTTACAAAGCACGAGGGCGATGTCGAGTATCAGATTGATTACAGCTTTGATATAAAGCGTTTGATGGAGCTTGTGACACCTTATAAGGATGAGCTTTTTGCAAATGCTGCCAAAGAAAAAAATGCATACATGAATTATATAAAAGAGCAGATTGGCGATGCTACGGATGTGGCTGTTGTTGATGTTGGTTTTGCAGGAACGATTCAGTACTTTTTGATGAAGCTCACTGGCAGAGATATTGGTGGTTACTATCTGGGCTTACACAGCAACAAGCCTTCAAAAATCGGTGGAAAATGCGAGGCTGTTTTTGAAATAAAGGATGCTTCAAAAATCGCAGAAAGCAAGCTGATGCGTTATCAGCTTTTCCTTGAAAATGCACTTTCTGCGCCATTTGGACAGCTACTCAATTTTGAGATGCGTGATGGCAAGTGCGTTCCTTTGTATAAAAATGACAGCGCTGTTAATTCTGTGGTTGAAAAATTGCAGCAGGGAATCTGTGATTATGCCGCTGCCGCAGGTGCTTCTCAGAAGGGCGCATCTAGCAATTTTATAGGTTCATCGGCACTTGTAGAAAACATTTTCTATGATATAATTGCCTCTGGTGCACTCACTGAGGAAATTGCGTCACAGTTGACCGTCGAGGATGGCTACAGCAAGGGCGGCGTCCAGCGCTTTGATGTTGCAAGCAAGTCTTGGAAGGTTGAATAAAGCTTTGCCCTTGATAGAAATGTCAAGTAATATTTTATTGAAAAAAGAGTAAGAATTGATTTTTGACAGAAATTTCTGTAAATATCATTTCTTGAAAAACTTAAGAAATAATTTTAGATTGGAAAATGGGTTGACGAGTTTTTGTGACGAGTGAGCGCTTTGAGCAAGATATAATAATAGATTGCCCACATTAATTGGGTAGAATTTGGAAGGTAAGAGAAGTTGAGAGATACTTTTAACGTGGTATTCATCAGATACCATCTTTTGAAAAAGAACACATTGATATTCCAGGGATTTTATCCCTTCGACAATCCAAAGGGGTATGACCTTAAGCTTGAGGTAAACGGCAAGCCATACCCTATGGATATCACAATAAATGAAGGCAACGAGGTTCGCCGCCGCTACATCGCAGCGCACAAGAGCGTTTCAAAGGAGTACGTAGGCGAAATTACTTTGCCAGAAAATCTCAAAGAAGTTAAAAATCTTAAACTAATTAATACTCTCGGCGAGGAGCTTGAAAAGCCTTTCAGAGAGGTTGTCTATATGGCACCTGGCAAGGACCTCATCAAGATGCTTGACGACTATCAGTACAATCTCGAGCGTTCTACCGTCACTGACGACAGGATTCAGATTCTTGGATGGGCTATTGGCAACATTCCTGAAGAGATTCAGTTTTTTGATGGTGATGAGGAAATCCCTGTTACAATTAAGAGAATGTACCGTAAGGACGTTTTTGGCTGTTATCCTGAGCTTACAGAAAAATGTGATTCTGGTCTTGAAATTTCTTTTGCAAGAAAGCCTTACAAAAAGCTTAGAATGACTATCACAGCAGGTGGAAAAACCTACAATTGTAAGATTGACAAAGAACATATTTTAAATGGTGGAAATCTAAATCCAAAAGCAAAATTTTCTGACAGAGTAAAGCTTTACTGGCATGACAATGGTTTCAAGGCAACCTGGCAGCATGCGCTTACAAAGCTAAAGGATTCGGATGCACCAAAGTACACATACATGGATTTTATGCGCCAGTTTGCGCCATCAGAGCAGGAGCTTGAGGCACAGCGCGCATGTGATTTTGACTACAAGCCACTTATGAGTATTGTAATTCCGATGTATCAGACACCAGAAAAGTTTTTGGTGGAGCTCATCGATTCAATCGTGGCTCAGACTTATTCAAACTGGGAACTATGCTTGGCTGATGGTTCACCGACTGATGCACTTGGTACCTTTATCAGCAAAAAATATCCTGGCGAGAGCCGTATCAAGTACCAGCAGCTTTCAAATAATGGCGGAATTGCCGACAATACCAATGCAGCAATCGCAATGGCAACCGGTGATTTTATCGTGCTTTCTGACCATGATGACACACTTGCTTTAAATGCCATGTACGAGTGCGTGGCTGCCATCAACAAAGATAGAGATATCGATGTCCTCTACACTGATGAGGACAAGATTTCCATGGATTCGAAGGAATATTTTGAGCCAAGCTACAAGCCAGATTTTAATTTGGATTTCCTTTGCTCAGTTAATTATATTTGTCATATTTTCATTTTTAGTCGCGGAATTTATGAAAAGGTTGGCGCTTTTTCAAAGGAATATGACGGCGCGCAGGATCACGATTTTATCCTTCGCTGTTGCGAAGCTGCTAAAAAGGTTCATCACGTGCCAAAGGCGCTTTATCACTGGCGCAGCCACGCTGCATCCACAGCCATGAGTGCTGAATCAAAGCTCTATGCTTTTGACAATGGTGTAAAAGCAGTTCAGGCACATTATGACAGAGTTGGCATTCCGGCAACAGTAGAGCAGGATACTTTTTACGGAACTTACCACACTAAGTACAATTGGCAGGGAGAACCTCTCGTATCCATCATCATCCCAAACAAGGACCATACTGATGACCTTGACAAATGCTTGAAATCAATCGAGAAGAAATCAACATATAAAAATATTGAGTATATCATCGTAGAAAATAATTCAACTGAAGCTGAGACCTTTGAGTATTACAAAACTCTTGAGGGGCGTGAAGATGTAAAGGTTGTCTACTATGAGGGCGGCTTTAATTTCTCAGCTATTAACAATTTTGGCCGCAAATATGCAACTGGCGAGTATTTACTTTTACTCAACAACGATACCGAAATCATAAATGCAGATTGCATCAAAGAACTTTTGGACGTCACACGCCGTCCAGATGTAGGTATCTGTGGAGCACTTTTATATTATCCTGACAATACAGTGCAGCACGCCGGCTGTGTCATGGGTATCGGCGGCATCGCAGGTCACACCTTTGTTGGTCTCGAGCGCAGCGAACCAGGCTATATGTTCAGAGCTGTCACAACTCAGGATTTATCCGTAGTAACTGCAGCCTGTCTCATGGTAAAGGCTTCAGTTTTTGACGAGGTTGGTGGTCTTACAGAAGAGCTTGCCGTAGCCTTCAATGACGTGGATTTCTGTCTGAAGGTCAGAGCGGCTGGTTACTTAGTAGTTTACAATCCACACGCTGAGCTTTTCCATTATGAATCAAAATCTCGTGGCTACGAGGATTCCGCTGAAAAGGTTGCCCGCTTCAACAGCGAGGTTGAAAAGCTCGAGCAACGCTGGCCAGATATCTTAGAAACCGGCGACCCATACTACAATCCGAATTTGTCGATATTGGATGGGTGGTATAGGCTAAAGGAAGAGTAAGGCTAAGCACTGTAGTTCATTTGGAATTGACGATATTGGGCTATTGGGTGGTATAGGCTAAAATAAGAGTAAGTCTATGCTCTGTAGTTCATTTGGAATTGATAATATTGGGCTATTGGATGGTATAGGCTAGAGGAAGAGCAGACCAAGCCCTGGTGCAGGGCTAATAAATAAAATGATGGCGCGGGACGCGGGGACTTAGAACGAAATTTACAAAAATAGGGATTTATCCTGAATCTGTAAATTTCGTCCTAAGCCCCGCGGCCCGCGCTATTGTATTATTTACAAAAACAGGGTATATCGGGAAAACTGTAAATAAAAATCAAATTATTATTTACAGAAATCCTTATTAGGGGCGAATCTGTAAATTTCGTCCTAAGTCCTGCGTCCTGCGCCATCGTATTATTTACAAAAACCGGGGGTTGCGAGAAAACTGTAAATAAAAATCAAATTAAAATTTACAGAATTCCTTTTAAGAGCCGAATTTGTAAATTTCGTCCTAAGTCCCGCGGCTCACGCTATTGTATTATTTACAAAAACAGGTTATATCGGGAAATCTGTAAATAAAAATCAAATTAAAATTTACAGAAATCCTTTTAGGAGCCGAATCTGTAAATTTCGTTCTAAGTCCCGCGGCCCGCGCCATTGTATTATTTACAAAATCAGGGGGTTACGGGAAATCTGTAAATAAAAATCAAATTAAAATTTACAGAAATTCTTTTAAGAGCCGAATCTGTAAATTTCGTCCTAAGTCCTGCGCCATCATATTATTTACAAAAAGAGGGGGTTACGGGAAATCTGTAAATAAAAATCAAATTAAAATTTACAGAATTCCTTTTAAGAGCCGAATCTGTAAATTTCGTCCTAGGTCCTAAGTCCCGCTGCCCGCGCGCCCTGCGGCGCCTGTCCGTTTTATAAAATTTTATATGTAAGAAATTTTTTTATAATGTCGCATTTTTTCTTCAAAAATGATATTTTAAGAGCATAAAAATTAATTTTGTAATGGAGGTGCAAAATGGTAAAGCATGTTATTCTGTGGACACTCAAGGATGAGTTTTCAGATGTAGAAAAATTAGAGATAAAAAAAGGAATTAAGGAAGGCCTTGAAAGCTTGAAAGGCCAGATTCCAGGCTTGATTGATATAAAGGTAAATATTGATCCGCTTGCATCTTCAAATGCTGATATAATGCTTGATTCAAGCTTTGAAGATGAGGCATCCTTGAAAGGGTATGCGATTCATCCAGCTCACGTAGCCGTAGCAGATGGCAAGGTTCGCCCATATACTGCTAGTAGAACATGTATGGACTATATTGTGAAATAATCTACGCTGCTGGACTACGATATAGGCGCGGAGGAGCGATATCGAGATTTAAAGTGTATCACCGCGTTTATTAAAACGGCGGAAATGAGGGGGAAGAAGAAAATAGTGGTCTATTTTTTGTAATCCCGAGCTAGCGGACCACGATATAAGCGCGTAGGAGCGATATCGTGGTTCAAAAACGTCTCGCCGCGGTTTATACGAGAATAATTAAGGGATATTTGTTTCATCTCTTGACTTTAGGGTATTTATGAAAATATAATTATATTTACAGTTTTTTGAAGTAATTTTTGCAGAAAGAAGGCATTATTTTTATGAATAAGAAAATTGCAGTAGCAGGTACTGGTTACGTTGGACTTTCGATTGCTACATTACTTTCACAGCACAACCATGTTACTGCTGTTGATGTAGTTCCAGAAAAAGTAGATTTGATTAATTCAGGCAAGTCACCAATCGTTGACCCTGAAATTGAGGAATACCTTGCAAAAGGAAATCTTGATTTAGTGGCTACTCTTGATGGAGAAAGTGCATATAAGGATGCAGAATTTGTAGTTATTGCAACGCCTACAAATTATGACAGCGCAAAGAACTTTTTCGATACAAGCGCAGTTGAAGCTGTAATTGAGCTTGTTATGAAGGTTAATCCAGATGCATTTATGGTGATTAAATCTACAATTCCTGTAGGCTACACAGCATCTGTTCGTAAAAAATATAATTCGGATAAGATTTTGTTTAGCCCAGAGTTTTTACGTGAGAGTCGTGCTTTATATGACAATCTTTATCCAAGCCGTATCATCGTAGGAACTGACAAAGCTGACGCAAAGCTCACGGAGGCTGCTACTACCTTTGCAGGACTTCTTGCAGAGGGCGCTATCAAAAAAGAGATTGAGACACTTGTTATCGGATTTACAGAGGCAGAGGCAGTTAAGCTTTTTGCAAATACATATCTTGCTCTTCGTGTAAGCTATTTCAATGAGCTTGATACATATGCTGAGACAAAGGGTCTCAACACACAGGAAATCATCAAGGGTGTTTGTCTCGATCCACGTATTACAGATCAGTACAACAATCCATCCTTTGGTTACGGCGGCTATTGCTTACCAAAGGATACAAAGCAGCTCCTTGCAAATTACGCTGATGTTCCACAGGATCTTATCCGTGCTATCGTTGAGTCAAACCGCACTCGTAAGGATTTTATTGCGGATCAGGTTCTTAAAAAAGCGGGTTATTATTCATACGAAGATTTAAATCAATATTCGAAGGATTCAGAAAAAGATGTTGTCATCGGAGTTTACCGACTCACTATGAAGTCAAACTCAGACAACTTCCGTCAGTCATCTATCCAGGGCGTAATGAAGCGTGTAAAAGCTAAGGGTGCAAAGGTAATCATCTTCGAACCAACTCTCGAAGATGGCACAACCTTCTTTGGTTCACGTGTCGTAAACAATATGGATGAGTTCAAAAAGCAGTGCGATGCAATTATTGCAAACCGCTATGACGCTGTACTTGATGACGTACGTGACAAAGTTTATACTCGTGACGTTTTTTCGAGAGACTAGAGAGTAGTTCTTTTGAAAATGTATGGATTAATCGAGAATCTAGTGCATAATAATTTTGAAAGACAAGAAAATTTGTTTTTTAAAAATACAAGGATTAATCGAGAATCTAGTACATAGAAATTTTAAAAGATAATGAAATTTGTTCTTTTGAAAATACATAGATTAATCGAGATTCTAGTACATAATAATTTTGAAAGACAAGGAAATTTGTTCTTTGAAAATGCAAGGATTAATCGAGAATCCAGTGCATAGTATTTTAACGAGAATAGAGATTTGACCCCTGATATTGAGAAATATCAGGGGTTTTTACGAAAGCCTACTAATAAAAAGTCAAGCATAATTTATAAAAAATAAGGAAATACGATTTTAGGAACAACAAATAAGCCACCTTCTATAGCTGGCTTGATAGAAATCTTTATTGACAACATATTTATTTTGGATTTTCTTCAGTTGCTTCTTGTTCTTGTAATTCGAGTTCCTTGTAATAGGCTTTAACTTTGCCATAGTAAATTCTCAGGAATTTATTGGCACCAGCTGTCATGTAGACAAGATAGGGCTTGCCTTCAGAACGTTTTCTGTCAAGAAATTGATATATAGGTTCGTTAACTGGCTTGTTTTGAAGCATAGTAGACATTATTTAGAACAAAGTCTTTCGTAATCGAGCAGAACCAATTTTTGAAGCAGAATTACTTATTCTTTTGCGAGAACCTGATTCATCAACACCAGGATCTACACCAGCAAATGCTGTTATTGCTTCACGATGTGTAAAACGGGTGATATCACCTAGCTCAGCAATAAGCTGAGGACCATAGGTTTCTCCAACGCCATACATACTCATAACAGTGTTGTATTCAGGAAGAGTTGAAGCTAGCTCGTTCATCTCTTTACGAATGACTTCTACATGCTCAGAAGCTAAATTAAGTTGCTGTATACTTTGCTGAATAATGAGCTTGTAGGTTTTCTCTTTAGGAAATACTGCAATGAGGTCTTTTGAGGCATTAAAGAGTTCTTCGGCTTTGCCTGTACGATAGTTGTAATGGTGCTTCTTACAGAAGGCCTGATAACGTTCGGTGAAAGCTTTTAAACCTATTTTACAGACGCAATCAACGTGCCAAAAGGAATAGGCATAATCAATCCACTTCTCACTACCATCGTCTCTGGTCGGGCTTGTAAAAAGCTTGTTAATACCAGGATAAGTGTTATCGAGAAGCGAGATAAGGTTAGCTTTAGCCGATATCTTCTGCTTCATAAAGAAATCGAATTGTGCATTTAAAGTTTTTAGCTGTTCTCGTGTATTTTCCATACTTGAATACTGTCTGAGATCGGCCCAGTTGTCAAGGGCATATCTTGCAATTTTACGAGCATCAGCAGGGTCTGATTTAACTCTACGAAGGGTATTTTCTTTATTCCCTTTGATTAACTTGGGATTTACAGGTGAGATAAAAATATTTGCTTCAGAAAGTGCCTTTACGACAGGTTCGTGATAACGCCCTGTACATTCTATAACGGCCCTTGTCTCACCCTCCAAAGAGAGTAGATATGAAGTAAGGCTATTAAGTTCGCTTGATGTGTGTAGGACATCAAAAGGCTTGCGAATAACAATACCCGCGGGCTGAATAACGGTAACGGTGCTCTTTCCCTTAGAAGCATCAATTCCTACTGCGTTGTACATAAATGGTTCCTCCATAAAGTTGAATTTGCATGGTATCCAGCATTCCTCATTGCTTATTCAATCTCCTGGGGTGTTCAACCGGACATACAAACACGCAGTCCAACCTACA
>JAZLJM010000049.1:0-3383 GCA_045617805.1 Pseudobutyrivibrio sp. | reverse complement strand
GTCAGACCAGAGATTTGCCATCCGACTTCCTTCAGATTCCGTCTCACGGCGGACACCCTTGTCATTGGCTGTATCCTTCCCACTACTAGGGCGGATTAGGGACTTTCACCCATTAGAAACGTGCGCCGCAAGGCGCACAATGCAAAAGCCCTTCCATGTACCTCATGTCATGGAAGGGCTTTTTAATATATGCATACGGGCGTTTCCCCCTTGTAAGATTTGAAATAATTGCGCATACGCACGACGAGACTATCAATAATCAGTTTTCTTCACCCTTTAATACTACCTTGATAAAGTCATGGTTTACTTTAGGTAAAAATTTTTCAATTAAATCTTTTGTACCAATTTTAATAGTGCTGGTATTTATACAAGGATGACATCCAACATATTCCTCACTCAGTACATCTTCATCAATCAAAAGAGTCACCTCATTTTGCGAATCATTCATCAGCCCCATCACTGACAATGAACCTGGTGTAATATCAAGCATCCGCTCCATATCATCACCATCCGCAAAAGACAATCGCGCCGAATTAATCTGGGAAGATATTTCCTTTGTTTTAAACTTTTTATCTCCAGGAATCATTAGAAGATAAAAAAGTGTTTTCTGTCTATTACAAAGCAATAAATTCTTACACACATGTATCCCCAAAGCTTCATCAGCATTTAAGCATTCTTCCATTGTCATCAAGGGCTCATGATCAATCCTCTCATATGGTATTGCAAGTTCATCCAAAAAATCATATACTCTGACTTCTTTTTCTAATCTACCATCACAATCTTCTGGACGACCTATAGTTTTTACAAAAGCTTCCATAAAAAAATTCCTTCCATCTTTTCAACATCATAATATTCTAGTCAGCCCCACAGAGCTACAAATTTTCTTGACATAAATAATACATTAACAACAATTTTTCTCATCTTTACACAAAAATCTCTTATAAGTACTATCTATTGCAAAAGCTCCAATCGGTGCAGTTATCACAATTGCCAAAACTGCAACAGTTAAAATCGTATCACCACATGCAAACCCTAAAGCAAGAGGAATGCCTCCAATTGCCGCCTGTACAGTCGCCTTAGGCGTGTAAGCCAGCATGACAAATATTCTTTCCTTGGATTTCAGCTTTGTTCCAAGCACGCACAAAAATACACCGAGCATTCTAAATACAAGAGCTCCCAAAATTGCCAATACAGCCCCTATTCCAACCTTTCCAAGGTAACTGATATTCACTGTTGCACCAACTAACACAAATAAAAATACCTCAGCTCCAACCCAAAGCTTTGCATATTTATTTGAAAGCCTTATCGCCAAATCCTCTCTTTTTTGCTGCACCCCTATTCCAATAAACATAATTGCAATCAACGCAGAAAATGTAATTGCCGTTGTAAGCTTATCCTCAATAGCTACCAAAGCAAACGATACACTCAAAATAATCAAAACCTTTGCAGTATCACGAATATGTACTTTATTAAAAAATAATGTCAACACAAGCCCTGCTAAAAATCCAATTACTATTCCTAATATGATTGAAACTGGAATATTTATAAAGCTGATTACAGACACTTCATTTCCTTGCATCATTCCAACAAATGTTGAAAAAAGCACTATTACATAAACATCATCAACAGATGCTCCTGCAAGAATCAACTGTGGTATTCCCTGCTTTATTCCATAACCTTCATCCATAAGCTTTACCATTCTAGGCACCACAACCGCAGGAGAAACAGCAGCCAAAACCGCCCCCATAATAGCCGCCTCAAGCAATGATAATCCTAAAAGCTTAGGTCCCAAAACCATCATTCCCAGCAATTCACACGATGCCGGTAAAAAGCACATCAAAACAGCAGGTCTACCAATCTTTTTCAACCCTGAAACATCCAACCCCAATCCTGCTCGTGTCAAAATAATTATCAAAGCAATTTTTCTCAATTCAGCCGATATCCCCAGAATACTTGCATCTAATAGATTAAGCACATACGGTCCCAAAACTATTCCTGTCAAAAGCATCCCCAAAAGACTTGGCAGCTTAATTTTCCTGCAAATATATCCCATTGCCATTCCAACTATTAGAATCAAAGAAATACTAAATAACATTTTCCTCACATATGCACAATATGCACATACTCTCCTTTTCTAGGTACTTTCCTATTATTACACACATACAAAGAGCAGAACAATTTGTTCTGCTCTCAAAAATTATGTTTTTGTTTCTTACCAAATCATTTAACTTCTTAATTTATAATTGTATGCACTTTTTATAAATTTTCATGTTTATAGAACCGCATTCTTTTTTATAAATATTCATGTTTATCGAACCGCATTCCTTTTTTTATAAATATTCATGTTTTTAGAGCTGTATTCTCATTTTAATAAAATTTCATGTTTTTAGAGCTGTATTCTCTTTTTAATAAAATTTCATGTTTATAATTGTATGCACCTTTTATAAATACTTAAAAATAGCTTATGTAGAATCATACAGCTTTATCGGCTAATTCTCTATTGCTTTATGTTCTTCATAACGAGATGCATACGCAAATCCAATAGCCGCATGCGCAATCAAAGCAGACAACATGCCAATCATTGTAATTATATCAAACCCATGATTCGGATCCCCAGCAAATGTATAAATATCAGCCGCTAATAACAATATGCCAACAAAAACTAAGATTATCTTGTTCTTTGTTATCTTGTCCAATCTGCCCGAAATATATGCTATTAGCAATGCTGAAAATGCAACCATGCTATTGGCAATATAGTTTGTTCGCTTCATCATAAAATCCATACATGCAAACGCAAGAAGGTATACACTAAATCCAAAATATACATATCTCAACATATTCCCATGTGGTTTTTTATAACCAATAAATGAATATACTAAAATAAAAGCAAACAATAACAAATCTAAAATTATATGAATATAACCAGGAACAACAAATGGAGGTGCTGCAGGCGCACTTGGTGGTGCAGGTAAATCAGTTGGCGCATGATTAATAAATAACTGACTAATTGTATAAATCAGCATCAAAACGCAAAGTCCACCTGAAATAATTAATCCAACTCTGGTTCCCTTTTTCAAATCCTTAATCCCCATAAAATACCCCCAATAATTTTTAAATTCTAAATATGTATATTAGTCAATGATGTGACACCAACTTTTCAAAAATAAAAAGGTTGGTATGCTATGATGAATTTTAATCGGTGAACAGGTACTGTTACACCTCATTCTTATTCCGCTTGTCTTCTTTTTTAGCTGCAAGGTTTTGTACTGTCAAGGTTGCAAAGCACCCTTAACAGGGCAAGACCTTGACAGTACAAAACCTTGCAGAGTTTTATTAATCAAGCGGAATAAGAATTATTGTGTCTCTAGTTCGAGACGCTTTTC
>JAZLJM010000048.1:0-9374 GCA_045617805.1 Pseudobutyrivibrio sp. | reverse complement strand
GTCAGAATAACTCCTTTCTTGGGAATTGGTTTTTAGTTTTTAGTCAATTCTATTATACCATATCCAGTGAGGGGTTATTTGTATTTTTAGAAGAAAGAATGCCGTATTTATGCGGCTTGTGGCGTTTCGCAAACGCCTATTAAATATAGATAATGGGGGAGTATATTGGAATAATTTGTATTTTTTTACATAGTTGCAGGCAAAGGGGTTATGTTTGTATTGAAGGAAGAAATATTAGAGAAAATAAAACAAGCTTCAGAAAAGGGTATTGTGTTCTTATATGAAGATTGTGAAGAAAGTTATTTTGCAATAATTTTAGATAAGAGCGCATATTGTAATAAAAAAATTGAGATTTGGAATAGTGAGAGCGCAATTAATTCAATGCCTGAATTGGCTATAGTGACAAAAGAAGAGTTTGAAGAAGTAAAGAAGCTTTATCATACTTTTGAATTTTCAAATAGAATTATTGATGTTTCCAATAGTTCCAATTATCCTAGTTTATTTAATTATGTCAATCAAGGCATCCTAACTGAAGAAGAATTAGTAGAGGCACTTTTATACAAGCTTGAATAGGTGAAATCATGGAAAAAAGACAATATGATGAAATGCTTGAAAATCTTGATATTCTTATGGCTGAAATAGATTTATCTGATAAAGAGATATTTCTTTTTGGTCATTGCAGTGCTTCATTAGAATTAATTGATCTGTTGGAATCAAGAGGGGTAAGAATAAAAGGAATTTTAGATAATAGTGAAGCTAAGCAAAATGAAGTTTACAATGGTGTGCAAGTATTCTATCCGTCTGAAATCAATTCTCTTGTAGGTAATAATTTAAAAGAAAAGACAATTGTTTTGATTACTTCTAGATTTTATGCTTCAATGGTAAAACAATTGCGAGAATTGGGATATGAAGGATGTGTAAGAAAATTGATTAATTTTAACACATACGCAGATTATTCCCTTTCAGAAGAGACGATAAGTCGCATGATAGCCAGGGAGCAAGCTGGAGAAAAGTTGATTGGAGAATTAGAAGAAAAATACTTAAATCATTTTAAGGTGTTTTTTCCGTTTAATGCTCTTGGTGATGTGTATTTGGCGATGTCATATTGGTATGCGTTCGCCGAAAAAAGAAATATTAAGAGTGTAGTCTTTTGCGTACCGTCTAAAGTTCTCGCAGATGTAATTCATTTATTTGGTGATTATCCTGTAGAGATATATGAGCAGAAAGTATTGGATTCTATGATTCAAGCTGTAATTTATACGCAAGATGAGAATTCGTTTATTGCCCATCAGGATAGACCATACGTTGTTAATCTTTCAAAAGCATTATATATAAAAATGATTCCATTGGAATTGATATATTGTTGCGGAGTATACGGATTGCCTAAAGAAAAGAAACCTGTAATTCCTAATGCAAATCAGGTTGTGTATAAGGAAATTGGGAAGATACCTAAAAATAAAGCTGTTATTTTTTCGCCTTATGCGAAGTCTGTAGTTGCCCTTCCAGCAAACATATGGGATGATGCAGTAAAATATTACACTTCAATTGGATATAAGTGTTATACCAACGTTGTAGGCAACGAGGTTCCTTTAGATGGGACAGAGGCAATTTCACCATCTGTTTTTGAAATAAAATCAGTTGTGGAACGTGCTGGGATTTTTATTGGAATACGAAGCGGTTTGTGCGATGTAGTTCGTGAAGCCAAGGCAAAAAAAGTAGCCCTATATCCTGATTACAATTATTGCGATACAAAGTGGAAAGCAATAGATATTTATTGGATAAATCAGTTTGATTACAATTTACTTGCGACAAAGGAGATAAAATGGGAGACACTTTAGTTTTATCAACATTACCAAAAACCTGGGTATTTGATTTAGATGGTACATTATTAAAGCATAATGGTTATAAAATTGATGGTATAGATACCGTTTTGCCAGGTGCATTAGAATATCTTGATACCATTCCGGCTGAGGATAGAATAATAATTTTCACATCTCGGACAGATGAATTTAAGCAGCAAACATTAGATTTTCTTAGGACGAAAAAAATTCGTTATGATGAAATATTATTCAATATGCCTATGGGGGAACGAATTATTGTAAATGATAGAAAACCATCAGGTCTGGATATGTCTATAGCGATAAATACGTCAAGAGATGTTGTGGATTTTCCACGCATTATTAGAGAAAAATAAAAATTTTTAAAACCCGAAAGGAGCAAAAACCATGCCATTCATCGATTCAAAATTAACAATGCCACTTACTCCAGAAAAAAAGGAGTCCATCAAATCCAAGCTCGGCCAAGCTATCGGAACTCTCGGCAAGCCAGAGTCCTTCCTTATGGTAGGCTTTGATGACAATTACGACCTTTATATGGGCGGAAGCAAGCTTGAAAAGGGCGCATTCGTATCTGTGCAGATATTTGGTAACGCCCCAAGCTCAGCCTATGAGCAGATGACAGCTCAGATTTGTGAGATTTATGGAAGCGAGCTTGATATTCCAAGCGACAAGATTTATGTAGAATATCAGGGCGTAAATGACTGGGGCTGGAACGGTCGTAATTTCTAAATTAAAATGAAAGTTTTCTTATTGTAATGTATGTTTTTCTAGGGAATAATGTTTGATTTTGCTGTTATTAATCAGAATATTAAATAAATGAGGATATCACATTATGAAAGATACAACTAAGAGAGAAAAGCTACTCATTATTATTTCTGCATTTCTTGCAATAACTTGCATAGTTCTTATTGTGCTATTTTTATCTGAGAAGCGTTCCATTGTGGTAAATACCGCGGATGGAAAAGAACTGACATATAGCCTTGAAGAAGCGGAAAAATATAACAAATATTTTAACTAATGCTTCGCGTGAGATTATTTCCAGCTCACAGTATGCAGACAAAAAAATATATGTTATCGGCCATAAATCACCCGATCTTGATACTGTAGGTAGTGCAATTTCTTATGCAAGACTGCTTAATGAATTAGGTTATGATGCATAACCAAGAATTACGATGAAGCCTAGTGGGCAGACTCGTTTTGCTTTGGAATATTGTAATATTCCTGTTCCAGAAATTTTGCAGGATGCCACTGACCAAAATATCATTTTGGTCGACATTAGTGATTATTCAAGTGGCGTAGATGGTCTTGAGAAAGCAAATATTTTGGGCATAATCGATCATCATACACTGAATATTCATGTCAATAGTCCGGTTAAGGTGGAAACTGCAAAAATAGGTGCGACACAGACACTTGTAGGATTAGAATATCTTCGTAATGGCATTGTTCCAGATGAACAAACGGCCAAACTTATGGCACTTACGATTCTTTCTGATACAGGTGGGTTATCCTCTTCATCAGCACTCGAAACTGATAACAAAATTTATGACTGGGTTGCCGAAATTGGAAATGTAAATTTTGATGAAGTAATGCCAAAGCTAGAGGATGCGAATTGCGATTATACGGGTATGTCTGATTCTGAGATATTTTACAGCGATTATAAGACCTATATTGCGGGGGATGATGAGTTTAAATATATTATCGGTGTAGCTCATGTGAAAAATAAAGCCGATATGAAGGATATGGCACTACGTCTTCAAAAGTTTGTGAATGACGAATATGAAAATGGCGAAGTAGATATGCTGATTGCACAGGTATTGTTGACGGATTATTCTGCGGCATATTATGCAGTAGTGGGCGAGGATGCTGATAATATTTTCACAGGCGCAGTGGGTGATTTAGTGACCTTTGATGCAGATACTGGCTTATATTATTCAGAACCTTCAATGAATAGAAAAACAACAACAAGTCCTAAAATCAATGAGTTTGTATCAAAGTGAAGCATTATATTAGCACAATAGCATTTGTTCATTGTAATTGGCTATGAAGGAGGCAATAACAGTGATTAAGAAAGTTGTAAGTTTATTACTAATCATTGCATTAGTTCTAGCGACGTCTGTTGGCTGCGGTGGTGCGTCAATAAGCACTGCAGATAATCCTGAGTGCAAAAAGGTGGGGGTAGCAATGCCTTTACAAAGCGTTGAAAGATGGATTAATGATGGTGCAAATATGAAGAGGGAACTTGAGGCACTTGGCTATGAAGTTATGCTGTTATATGCCGAAGATGATATACAGGTTCAGGCTGCACAGATTGAAAATATGATTGCATGTGGGTGCGATTGTATTGTAATAGCAGCAGTAGATTCAACAGCGCTAATAAATGCTGAAAAACAGGCGATAATAGCTGATGTTCCAATTATTGCATACGACCGTTTGCTGATGAATACTGATGCTGTTTCTTATTATGCGACGTTTGATAATAAAGCTATTGGTAGAATGCTTGGTGAGTATGTAATAGAAAAATCAGGAGCTTCACCAGAGACACCAAAGACGATTGAACTTTTTATGGGTTCACCAGATGATAATAATGCGCATGTTTTTTATGAAGGTATTATGGAAGTAATACAGCCACTGTTAGATGATGGTTCGCTGGTTTGTCGTTCAGGTCAGATTGATTTTGAGGAAAACTGTATCTTGAGGTGGGACCAGCAAGCGTCGATGCGACGTTGTGAGGATATTCTTTCACGTTATTATTCTGATGAAAAGCTTGATATTGTTTTGTCTCCATCGGATACACTTTCATATGGTTGTATGTCGGCACTTGATAGTGCAGGGTACAAGGTTGGTAAAGACTGGCCTATTCTTACAGGGCAGGATGCAGAGGTGATGGCTGTAAAATATATAATTTCGGGCAGGCAAACGATGTCAATTGCAAAGGATACACGTCTTTTGGCATCCAAGTGTGTAAAAATGGTTGAAGCAGTTCTTGAAGGCACTGAGCCAGAAATTAATGATACAGAGTCTTATGATAACAATGTTAAGATTGTACCTTCATACTTATGTACGCCACAGATTGTTGACAAGAGTAATTATAAAGAGGTCCTGATTGATTCTGGATATTATAAAGAAGAGCAACTGATGCAATAGGCATATAGCTTAAATGATGTTTAGTTTTTTATTACAGAATCAAGTAATTGTATCAAAGCTTTACTGATTAGAAATTGATATAAATATTTTCAAAAGGAGTATAAGCACAATGGAACAGTTAAAAGTACTCAAATCAGGATTGAAACAGTATGGAATGATTGTTGCTCTTGTTGCAATATATTTGATTTTTGCTGTGGCAACCAATGGTGCAAATTTATCCGCGGCGAATATCAATAATCTGGTTATGCAGAATAGTTATGTTGTGATTCTCGCAATTGGAATGCTTTTATGTGTATTGACAGGGAATATTGATTTAGGTGTTGGCTCGGTTGTAGCTGTTACGGGCGCGATAGCGGGTATTCTGCTTGTAGATTTAAAAGTTAACATGTGTGTCGCTGTTTTTGTTGCACTTTTATTTGGCGTAGTTTCTGGTGCTTTTGCTGGTTTTTTCATTTCTTATTTAGACATTCCTGCATTTGTGGTAACTCTTGCTACGATGCTTATGGGGCGCGGATTGACGTTCACATTATTGCAGGCACAGACAAAAGGACCATTGCCAGAGAATTTTCTATTTATTGGCGCAGGCTTTTTGCCAACTGTAAAGTTTTCTTTTGGTGAGACTAACATTGATTTGATAAGTATATTTGTTGGTATAGTTTTTTCATTGTTTGCAATTGGTTTTGAGATAAGAAAATGCTTGAAAAATAAGAAATATGGATTTTATAATAATCCTATTTGGATGATTGTTCTTAAAGAAGCTACTATAGTTTTTATTATTATGTTCTTTTTTTATAAGCTGGCAAGATGGAATGGTCTTCCATTTGTTTTGATAATAATGATAATGCTTGTTGCTATTTATTCATTTGTAACTATGATGACAGTTGGCGGACGCCAGATATACGCATTAGGTGCAAATCGTCAGGCTACGCATCTTTCAGGTATTAACACAGAGAAGGTTTTATTCTGGCTATATGTAAATATGGGATTTTTGTCCGCAGTGGCAGGAATTGTACTTGCGGCTAGAAATGCATCGGCTTCACCAAAAGCCGGAGATGGTTTTGAGATGGATGCTATTGCAGCATGTTATATTGGTGGCGCTGCTGTTTCTGGTGGTACAGGTTCAATTGCAGGCGCTGTCGTAGGTGCATTTGTAATGGGCGTTTTGAATAATGGTATGTCCTTATATGGTTGGTCTACTGATATTCAAAAAATAGTTAAAGGCGCAGTACTTTTAGGCGCTGTAACCTTTGATGTGCTTTCAAAGCGTAGAAAGCAATAAAATTAGTTATTCAGCTCATCCCCACGCTTTTCGAGATACTTTTGAGCACGTGCTGGATTTTGGATGAAAATACCATTATATTTATCACCAAGTAAAGCTTTTAGATTATCAAGTACCTCAGCAGATCCATTTACTATTAAAACAGTAGGTGGATCTTTTTCGTCTGCCTCATTATAAGCAGCTTCATCGAGTAGCGTATCGGCAGGCAGATAGTACAGTAGCATTTTTTCAAGCTGCTCATAGACAATAGGCTTTGAGAGATAGTTGTCAAAGCCTGCTTTGATATATGTTTCTTTTGCACCGACGATAGCATCGGCTGTAAGTACAATAATAGGTGTTCCATCAGCCAAGCCTTCGCTTTTGATGACACCTAGAGTTTCGATTCCATCCATCTCAGGCATACGCTGGTCCAAGAAAATTACATCGAAATGATCTTTTTTTAATATATCAATACATTCCTTTCCAGAGGCTGCAGTAGTAATGTTGATTTTAGTGGGCTTGAGCAAAATAGTAAAAACTTTTAAATTAATTGCAGTGTCGTCTACTACGAGAATTCTTGCATTTGGTGCCAGCAGAGTGGCAGTTGTTTTGTATTCAGAGATGTCCACATGCTTCATGTAATCATCAAAATTGCCTAGAGGAGTAGGATTTAATACTCTTTGTGGAATCCTGAAAGAGAAGGTTGAGCCTTCATTGTAAACACTTTGCACCAGAAGAATTCCGTCCATCATTTCAATGAGTCTTTTTGAGATGCTAAGGCCAAGACCTGTACCCTCGATACCTTTGTTTTTTGTCATATCAGCACGCTGAAAAGAGTCGAAGAGCGTTGCCATATCCTCTTTTTTTATACCAATACCAGTATCCTTTACAGAAAAGAGAAGCTCGCTATGCTCGTAGTCAAAAGAAATATTGATTGACACACTTCCCTCCTGTGTGTATTTTATTGCATTTCCAGCTAGATTGAGCATGATTTGACGTAGCTTTATTTCGTCACCCAAAAGTGAGGTGGGAAGGTTTTCTGCTACCTCCATTTTAAAGTCGAGCTTTTTTGCATTTGCACGCTGGAGCACCATATTTTTTACATCATTTAGCACATCATAAACATTGTATTCCGTAGCAACTATTTCCATTTTTCCAGATTCAATCTTTGAAAAATCGAGGATATCATTGATGATAGAAAGCAAAGTTTTAGCCGCACTTTTTATATCCATCGCCTGATGAATTGTGTCGTCTTCCTTTGCATCACGAAGAATAATTTCGCTCATGCCGAGGATTGCATTCATAGGTGTTCGGATTTCATGGGACATATTGGCTAAAAAGGTACTCTTAGCCTGGTTTGCTTCCTCCAGCTTTGCCTGGTTGAAATTACGAAGCTTTTGGGCATAATCATTCAGGTTGGACATAATTTTTACGTCCTGTTTGATTCTTTTAAGCTTTTGCTTCAAAATTCTATTTTCTCTTTCAAGCTCGTAGATTCTATTGTTTTCTTCCATGTGCTAATCCTCATTAAATTGCTACGATGGTAAATGATTCGTTACTTAATATGTTATAAAGATTTTCTGTTTTACTTCCTTTTGCGGGGCAAAACTCGCCGTATGAATAGAGACCGGTTACGTTGAGCTTGTTATTGAGCCTGTCAGTGTAAGCTCGCGTCTCTACATTTTTGTCTGCCACAATCAGACAATATCTGGCGGCACATGATGACAATAGTATAGTGCTGTATTCGTAATCGTAAGACGCATTTATTTTTTCAAAAAGCTTATCAAAGGTTTCCTGAAGTGTCTTTTCAATTACATCCTTAGAAATCATGGTCATTTCAATTACAGCTTCTTCATCCATTTTTCCAATAAAACGGCAGGAGCCAGTATCGTGATCAAGCATTGTCATGGCGCGAAGAATTTGTATTTCCTCATTATCACCTACTTTTTTTGTAGAAAGGAAAGGTGTTCCCATGTAGTCCATGATTACATTGTCCTTATCCGTGTACAATCCGAGCTCTGTGATAAAGTCGATAGCTGGATGTTCATTGATTTCATAGACGACATTTTTTTCAGCTTTTGTGATGATATGCTTTATGTTTGTCGCAGCAGTTGTCGATGTTTCGATGGAAAAAATTGGTTTTATCTCTCCTGAAATAAGAAGTAGAGCGCCTTGGTTTAAGTATGCCCCGTTATTGTCGAATATTCTGACACTTGTGAATCCCCAAAAATCAGAAGCGATACCGCCAAAAACAGGAACATTTCCAGATGCTTCATCTAAGTATTTAACTACGTCATCGTACATAATGGTTCGCCACCAGGGAACGAGTACAAAAATTAGTTTTTCTTTTTCGTGCAGCTTTGAGGAGCATTTTTTATATGTGTCCTGGAGATTGTGAAAGTCATCCTGAACATTGATTTCTTCAGAAATCCCTATGCTAAATTCAACTTCATCGTCCGTTAAAATGGTGACAGAAATACTGTTTTCGTGATATCCCGTGTTATCCATTTGCCCAATTGTGGTGCAGCCAATAAATGGGAATTTGAAGTACTTATTCAACTCTTTATAAAGAATTTCAACATCAATGTCGTAATCACAATATACGATGCCACAGGTATTCTTTTTCAGTTGTGACAAATCAATCTGATTATTAAGTTCATTTACAGCCGAGTAAATATCGTCAACATCATATACCGCTACCTGAAAGGATTTCATTAAAGTCACCTCATTTCACAAATTGGTTTTGCATATACTATGGTCAATTTTATGCCAATATTCTACAAAAAAATTAGTGGGAAATGAGATAATTCATAATATTTAAACATTATTACGATAAAATTAGGCGATGTGTATGATATTAAGATGTGAGATTAGTGATATTTTAACAATGTTTGTGACTTGAAAGTATAAAAGGCTTCTTTACCACGTGTTATATTGTGTTGGAAATTACGCTTGATAAAAGTATTTTTGGAAATCATCATTTACTAAAATTTGGTGGTTGTTATTGCAAAATGTTATACTAAAATAAATTGGGACTAATAGGCGAAGGAGGTTGGAGTGTTAAAGGAAAATTCATTTATTATCTTAAAATACAGAAAACTATTTGTTTGTGCAATTTTAGGTTGGATTGTTTC